>NZ_CP054705.1:3305704-3607605 GCF_016495725.1 Salicibibacter cibarius
GTTTTCTTGAGATCGTTCGCAATTAACAGACTCATCAATGCCATCCTCCCAATCACTGTCTTTATCTTAACACAACCGCGTTTTGCCATGAAAAAACGACTACTCCGCGTTCGGAAATAGCCGCTCTTTTCCTCGAATGTTCCACAAGTTTCACTCATCTCTTCATAAAAAGACCATCTGTGCAATTTCATGTCGTTCTTTATAGTGCCATCCTTTACATCCACTAGGAAAAATATACACAAATTCGCTGACAGTTTATTTCTTCAATGTCAATCTCCATGTCATAAATATCGCGTAACGTATCCCGATTAATAATCTCATGGCAATGTCCTTTTTTAACGAGGCGCCCCTCTTTCAAGGCGACGATTTCATCGGAATAACAGGAGGCAAAATTAATGTCGTGGACGACGATCATTATCGTTTTCCCCAAATCATCGACCAAACTCCTCAGTGTTTTCATAATCTGGACGGAATGCTTCATATCCAGATTATTTAGCGGTTCATCCAAGATGATATAATCCGTATTTTGGGCGAGAACCATGGCGATATACGCCCGTTGCTTTTGCCCCCCGCTCAATTGATCGAGAAATTTATCTTGGATGTCCCTAAGTGCCATATAATCAATGGCATCATCCACGTGCATCCAATCTTCTTTCGTTAACCTGTTTTGGGAATAAGGAAAACGGCCAAAGCTCACGAGTTCCCGAATCGTTAAACGAATATTAATATCGTTGGATTGTTTCAATATGGATATTTTTTTCGCCAGTTCGTTGCTTTTAAATTTGTCAATGTCTTTGCCGTCAAAAACTACATCGCCTTCATCTTTTTTGAGCAAACGGCTAATCATCCCGATGAGCGTACTTTTGCCCGCACCATTTGGACCGATGAAAGATGTAATCGTCCCTTTTTTCACTTGAACCGAGACATCATCGACCACTTTTTTTCCATCGTAAATTTTCGTTAGATTTTTTGCTTCAAGAAAGAAATTATTTTTTTCAGCCGGTTTTTTTTCCAAATCCAACATTTTCATGCTCATTTGCCTTTGGTCCCCCTTAATAACAGGTAGATAAAATACGTCCCCCCGACGAAGTTAATGATGACACTAAGTGGCGCAGCATACTCAAACACCCGTTCAACAACCAGCGTTCCGCCAACGAGGGCAACAACGCTAACAAGGATCGAAGCATAAATTAAGTGTGTATGTTTAAATGAGCGAACAAGCTCTCTGGCAACATTCACAACGAGTAACCCCAAGAACATGATCGGACCGACGAGCGCGGTTGATACCGAAACCATGATCGCGATGACAACAAGGTATCTTCGGATCACATGATCATAAGGGACGCCCAAATTGATGGCTTGATCTCTGCCGAGCGATAGTGCATCTAGATATTTAAGGTACGGCCACACGTAGATTGTCGTAATAATGAGGATGACAATCGAAAGCCATAAAAGGTCTTCATTAATGTTGCTGAAACTTGCAAACATCTGATTCTGGATTGTCAAATATTCATTCGGATCAATAAGCACTTGCATAAACGTAGACAAACTTGAAAACAGCGTTCCGAATACAATTCCGACAAGCAAGAGAAAATAAATGTTCTGTTGTTCGCCTCGAAATAATAACACGTATAGCAACAGGGCGAACAAAACCATGATGATGATTGAGATGATGAAATTCGCACCTTGGCTCACCGATACAAATCCGGCTGTGCCGATAAAAAATATCAAGGAAGTTTGCACGAGAAGATACAGCGAATCCAATCCGATTATACTCGGGGTTAAAATCCGGTTATTGGTAATCGTTTGGAAGATCATTGTCGAAAACGCAATAGCGGCACCGACAATGATAATCGCGGTCACACTTCTCCCTCTTCTCGGAAGTGCATAATCCCAACCTTCAGGGCTTAGGCCAATAAACATATATGTCGCGATCAGTACTACGGAGGCAGCAATAAGTAAGGTGAAGATCCATCTAGCCTGCATGAGTGTTTCTCCTTAAGAGAAGGTAAATAAATATGGCGCTGCCTATAATGCCCACCATAAGCCCGATCGGCACCTCGTACGGATAGATAATGACCCTTCCCAATATATCGCAAGCCAATAAAAAGATGGCTCCGAATAAAGCCGTGTGCGGAAGGCTGTTCCTTAGATTATCGCCTTTCATGATCGATACGATATTCGGAATGATCAACCCCAAAAATGGGATCGATCCGATCGTGACGACAACCGTTGCCGTAATAATCGCGACGATGAATAGCCCGGCGTTCATAATCCGATTGTAGTTCATCCCCAAATTGGCAGAAAAATCTCGCCCCATCCCGGCAACCGTAAACCGATTGGCGAATAAAAAGGCAATGATCACAAGCGGAATGCCGATATACAAAATCTCATAGTTCCCCCTGACGACAAGCGAAAAGCTCCCTTGCATCCAGGAAGACAGGCTTTGCATCAAATCATATTGATAAGCAAAAAATGTCGTGATCGCTTCGACTACGCTGCCGAGCATCAGACCGACCAGCGGGACGAAGATCACATTTTTATAACGGATACGTTCTAAAATTTTCATGAAAAGAAACGTGCCGAACAGGGCAAATAACATGGCAACAAACATTCGCTCCATCGTACCCGCTTGCGAGAACACGAGGATCGCGACGAGAATGCCGAGTCGTGCCCAATCCATCGTTCCGGCGGTTGTGGGAGAAACAAATTTGTTCTGTGTGAGCTGCTGCATGATCAGCCCGCAAACACTTAAACTAACACCGACAATGATAATACTCAGCAATCGCGGAAGACGGCTGATAATAATGGTCTGAACCTGTTCATCATTGAGATTGAAAATGTCGGTTGGTGATATCTCCTGCACGCCAATAAATAGTGATGTGATCGATAAAACAATGAGCAGTGGCAGTAAGTATTTTATTCTCATAAATCATTCAAACAGCAGCAACTCTGATAAGCGCCATTGCCCCCCTAACTAAGATCATTAGTGCAAAGCCGATAATGAGATTCATTATCAATTATTCCACTTTGATTATATCATTTCTATTTCTATGGTCAATGTTTATTGAGAAAAATATTCAGTTGAAGAGAGAAAAGAGGATCATTCAATTTCCCGGAAGCCACAGCAAATCAGGGTGAAAGTTTTTTATCGAACACTTGTTTTTTATATCCTGCTATGCTATCCTATCTATACAATACCCCTCGTTAAGAACCCCTTGTCAGCCTACCGTGGATATTCATCATTTCACAAAGGATGTGGTACAATAATGACAATAGCGATGCCCACACTTGTGCAAGAAAAACCCGCCCCGTATTTCGATCATGATGGCCTTTGGAAAAAAGTAATCACTGATTTATTTGAGCCATTCATGTTATTCTTCGCTCCCGATCTTTACGAGCAATTGGATTGGAGCAAACAGCCAGACTCACTCGAACAGGAACTTAAACGCTCCTTTCCCGATAAAACAGGGACAAAGTATACGGATAAACTCATGAAAGTTCATCATGAAACAGTTCATGGCGACCGAAAACGAAAGCCAATCGCTCGTTCGGTCGCCATGAGGCAGCCATGCCGACCGAATATCTTTGATACAAGCCTTTTCGGTCACCATGAAGCGGCTATGACGCCCGAACGCTTTCGATTCATGCCATTACGGTCGTCATAAAGCGGTCATGGCGACCGAACACGAGAACCGACCGCTTTTTCGGTCGCCATGATGCGGTAAATTGTCCGTTAGGGGGCCAGAAGCGTTGCCGCCCGAACTACTCCCAAACTTCCAAATGTCTCCATGATTGAGTAATTAATCTACCTCGCACTAGTGTCCAACATTCCTTTGCTATCGGCGCTCTTGGCAGGTATCTTTTTAAAAAAATTTAGGGATGTTCAAATAAATAATTAGTCAATTATGGTAATATACACAAAAGTATCCTTTGTATATGTTTTAATGGTAGTAACAGCAACCAAAAATATAACAAAGGATACTGATACCATGATACAGAAATTATCTAACGGATTCAAAGAAATTATGATAGAAACGATCGACAAATTAAAAAGTTCCGATAAACGCATCGCTTTAGCCAAGATCGCCAAAACCTATGGAGATGGAGGACAAACAGCTGTAGCGGAAACATTTCATGTGAGTAGAGATACGATAAGAAAAGGAAGTTATGAGCTAGAATCAGGGTTTCCAATCACAGATGCTTTTCAAGCAAGGGGTAGAAAGAAAGTCGAAAAAGGCCATCTCCCTCACCTGTTAGAAGATATCCAAGCCATTGTAGATGGCCAAAGCCAAACCGACCCCAGTTTCAACACGACTCAACTGTATACAAGAATGACCATTCAAGAAGTCAGAGATCAACTCGTTCTCCAAAAAGGCTATCAAGATGCAGATTTGCCGACCAACCAGACGTTAAATACCAAACTCCATCAATTGGGCTACCACCTCAAGAAGGTGCAGAAAACAAAACCGGTCAAGAAAATCGAAGAAACCGATGCGATCTTTGAAAATCTCCACGCCACTCATGAAGCTTATCAAGGAGAAAGCAATGCGGTTCGTCTTTCCTTTGATACCAAGGATCGAGTGAAAATCGGACCGTTTTCGAGAGGTGGAAAAAGTAGAGTGCGTGTAGAGGCCGCAGATCATGATTTTGGTCAGACATTTTTATCACTATTTGGAATCCTGGATATGTCCAATGAGCATGTCGAACTCACTTTCACGGCATCGAAAGTGACAGCTGATTTAATCGCTGATCAAATCGAAGCCTATGTTCACAAGTTGCGTTCACAACAGGAGGTGGATACCCTCATCATAAACGCCGATAATGGTCCTGAAAATAACAGTCGTCGAACACAATTCATGAAAAGAATGATTGAGTTTGCGGCTACCTACGACATCAAAGTCATCTTAGCCTATTACCCGCCCTATCACAGTAAATACAACCCAATTGAAAGGGTGTGGGCAGTGCTTGAGCAACATTGGAACGGGGCCCTTTTGAACACACAAGAGATGGTTTTAGGATTCGCTGAGAGTATGACTTGGAAAAAGAAGCACCCTTCTGTCACCCTTGAAGAAAACACCTATGAGACAGGGAAAAAAGTTGAAAAGAACGTAATGGATCAATATGAAAAGATGATTGATCGAGCCAAAGGGATCGGGAAATGGTTTGTGGAGATCCACCCTCATCAGTGTAAGGCAGCGTTATATATGGGCTTAAAGACACAGTGAATAAAATTGGGGGAAAGGGGAGGTGTATGTCCACACGTTAATATTCGTTCTGTAAGCCTAAATATCAATAAATTTGACACGATGAGTGGGGTGTGAATGACAATAAATCCCTCATCATTCGGCCTCGCCCCATTATTGGCTTGTTATTTTTCTTAAATTCCCTTAATCGTTGAGGGTGGATTGGTTCATTCATTGTATTTTCAGGGATTGCACTCATCACGTTTGCATCATACATTATCTAATCAAAACTTTATATAATCTGAAGAGGAATAGGTGATAATTCTTATTCAAATTAAGCGCCCGATTGCCGGTTTTCATTCATCAAATAAATTTTCATCTGGAAAAGCTGCTGTCCAGTGGTAGGGTTGTACTTCTGATAAAGTTTTGAAAACTACCTCATTTCCCGGTACACTAACTGCCACCCTTACATTTGGCCCCCAATAAATTAGCCTTTCCTGGCATACTCCACACGGAGATAAGACTTTGAATTCTGAGTGCTCATCATCACGAACCAAACATATAGAATGAGTTACCTTTTTACCCAGTTTATGAGCCTCAAGGATTGCCCCTGTTTCCATACAGAGTTCAGTAGATGCAACAATGACCTCAGGTGCTATGCTTGTTAAAATGGTTCCATCCTCTAATGCCACTGCTGCAGCACCACCCCAATCTGACGGATATTTTTCCTCAATTAATTCAACAACTGAATTGTATAAGTTCTTCTCTAAATTCATTGCTCTTTCCCCTTTGTCGAACATCGTAACATGATTCTGTACTTAGAATTAAAATATGTTTTATCCGTTAAAATGGCCTTGTTTTTTAGAAGAGCTCAATCCTTCAGCAAACACGCTTATTTAATGATTAAATCTTCTTGTGCTTGCGACCATCACTTTTTATTCCTTTAATTGTTTATTTTTTCGGTGCATAAATATGATGCACTGCACGATTAATATACCAAAACCTGCTACGAAAGCTACGGTAACCCCATGTAAATGAATTGAAAAAGCGCTGGAACCCAATTCATATTCCTCACCCCTTCATATCAAAGCAAATTAAATGCTGGCATTTAACTTTTATTCGATACCATTTTTGATTTAAGATTCGTAAAGTGCCAAATTAAGGATGCATATAAAGAAAGCAAGCTCCGTATGGGAATAATTCTCTGCATAATCTAAATGCATAGTTTTTTTAAATCGTGGTCTTTTGGTATATGAACTACGGATATAAGCTAACCTTGAGCCATCTTCGGAATATAAATAAGCCTCAGCTTTCCCCAATTGCATATAAGGCTTTTTCACACGCAGCTGCTTATTTTCAAAATCAATATCGAAAAAGGTAGCGTTATGTGTCAGGGTATCTGTTGCGTTCGAAGTCATTTTAATAGATCCTATTTTTTCTTTATCTGCATTTTTACTTTGGTGTTGCACAGTCCAATTTCTTTTCCAGTTTTCTTTTCTATTTTCGATTAAAGCAATAGTGATATCACTTACCTTAACCTTATAAGAATTTCTGCCAATAACGTACTTAAAAAGATTTACAGTAGCTAAATAACCCATTTTCTTGCCATCAAATAAAATTTTTTGACGAAATAAAATGGGTTGTAAAGGGCTATTTATTGTTACATCCATGTTGTATATCCTCCGTCGTCTTTATTATGACTGAACATAAGTTGAAGCAGAGTATTCTGTTAAATGATCCGATTACGGTAACTTCCCCCCTTAAAAAAATAGAAAAGCAATGCACCTATGGGCAGGAACATTGCTTCTTGACCGCTCATTCATAGCGATGGATCATAGAGATCCGCCATTCTCCGTCGATATCGGATACGAGGACATCCTCAGTAAACAAGCGCTCGTCGGACCCGGGACGATACTGAACACGCACGATGTAATCATCATTATCTGTCGTGTGCGATAGTAAATCCGGGACTACTTCCTGAATTTCTTCCTCATACAATTCACCCATCGTAACATGCACGTCTTGAAATTGGATGTCACTATCGGATAAAAATTCTGCGTATTGATTGGCATTCATTTGCAGTTCATCATTCCGATACGTTTCGGACAACAACTCAAAAAGTTGGTCATAATTATCATTTTCAAGTCGCTGGTAGTACTCTGCCACAAATGTTTCCGGTGTAAAAAGCTCCCCTCCCTGCGAGGCTGCTGATTGTTCAGAAGACAACGGCGTATGGATGTAGGTGCCAAACACTTCCGGAGTTCCCGCCTGTTCAATGACTAATAAATCTTTGCGGATCACCACATCATCGCTTCCGTACTTCTCCCCTTCTCCTCCTTGATAGTGCCCTTCCAACAGAACGCTTACTATATCGGCTTCTCCTATGTCATGTTCATAAAAATAATGAACAGGAGATGTTTGCTCCTCTTCTAAAGGTTGGATATTTAAACTTTCCATCTGGAAATTCTCAAATTCTTCTAAAATATCTTGGACATCTTGTTCACCGATCCCAAGATCACTCATTCGCTCAACTTCTTCCTCGTCTCCACGATTGATCGCCTCAAAATAATGAGAGAGAAATGATTCCAACGTTTCTTCGCCGTCCACTTCGGCTTCCGCATTTCCTTCATGGTCATCCTCCGGATCTTGTGCAGGTTGTTCTCCCGAGCCGTCTTTATCGATATCATTCGAATTGGAAACATCCGGTGTATGAAAACAAGAAACCGAGAGCAATAAAACGGTGAGTAGCAACAAGCCGTGCCACACCACCTTCATAAACGACTCTCCTCTCTCCTCAGTTGCAATGGTTCGTTTTTGAAAAACAACATGGCCACCTCCATCAATATTGCACGAAGGGGACCACACGATTCACTGCGCTTATATATATTGATCGACAAGCTTTTGCACTTCCTCATCTTCTTCTTTCTGACGCTCATCGCGAACAAGACCGGAAATGGAACGTTTTTGAATAATAAACCGTAAATCGGCCATCAACTGGACCGTATCGATACCGGGGTTCTTGGGGTCATCGTTCACTCTCTCTCGATAACGATCAAATTTAGTGTGATTCAAAAATTTCAATAAACAGTAGTAACAACCTCTGCGTGTTCCTAATTTTAAATATTTATTTTTGATATTTTTTTTGCATATATTACATTGGATATCCGATTTCCTTACATTGTTCAGGCGTATAGATTCAAGTAACCAAACCGATGTTTTTTCTATGTTCCCAACATGAATGGAAAAAACCCCCTTATAGGATAGCTGAGTATGACACAAGATTTTTTACCTCTTTTAAACGTATACTAACCTCTCGGCATTATCAAGTCTTTATTCCAAAAATAGGGACGAAAGCCTAGGGAAATCGGATGACATTCAGTATTTTTGTCTTATAAAATAGGAAAGCCCGCGACGGAAGATCCATCAACGGGCGCGTTTCCCATTATATTATTTTGCCGTTACATTAAGCGTGACGTCGATGTTTCCTCTTGTTGCTTTCGAATAGGGGCAAAACCCATGCGCTTTTTCAACTAATTCTTCCGCTTTTGCTTGATCGACGCCTTTCACGGATACATTTAATTGTACCCCGAGCTGAAAACCGTTATCATTCGGATCTTTGAGCAAGCTCACGGCCGCTTCTGTTTCTGATTCAATCTCTTCTTTATTTTTGCTGGCCATTAAATTCAAGGCCCCATCAAAACACGCGGCATAACCGGAAGCAAACAATTGCTCGGGGTTGGAAACCTCCGATAGTATTTCGTCACCGCTTGGATTCTTTAAGTCAACATCGATGACACCGTTATCCGATTTAACATGTCCATCTCTTCCACCGCTCGCTGTTGCTTTTGTTGTAAAAACTTTATCTGCCATGAACATCAAGTCTCCTTATCTTTTCATTTTGTTCTACTCTATATATTAACGTTCTCGCAACGTTTTAAACCTCTGTTTTACGGAAGTCAGATTTCAAAAGCCGGAGGCAATCCAAAGTAAAGAAATCAGATGTCGGAGAAATAACTCTCGTTTAAAGAGAAAACAGCAGTTTTGAAACGTACAACTTAAATGCTTTTGAGGATAAACCGATAGGACTTGTATTACATATCGCTTTCCCCCGAACGTGCACACCGTACACCCCTTGACTACTTCAGCGTCACCTTGCGTAAAACTGGCGATGGAGTTGACGGACTTGCTCCGCTAGTTCAGGAATAGGGCCGTCTATTGTGGTATCGCGAATAACATCTTGGATCGGCAGATTACGAACGCGCGATCCAGTAACCCCTATTTCATCCAACCATTGTACGAGCTGTTCAGACGAGCTTGCATAAACGATCCGCCCTAAACCAACCCAGCCGTGGGCCGCAGCGCACATGGGGCAATGTTCGCCCGAGGTATATACTGTCGCCTCGCTTCTTTCTTCAGGTGTCATGTTCTCGGCTGCCCACCGTGCCAAAGCAAATTCCGGGTGTTGGGTAGGGTCGCCACTTGCAACGTGGTTATGGTCTTCCGCAAGTACGCTTCCATTGGCTGAGACAAGGACTGAACCAAATGGCTCGTCACCTATCTCCAAAGCAGCTTTTGCCAGTTCGATACAACGTTGCAAATGTTTCAAATCCGAATCACTTATCATAATTGAATGCTCCTCATACTGTTTATTTTTTGCATCGATATTCCGGTCAAAATCCGTATTTTTCATGGGTTTGGATAAAAAACCCAGACAGTACGCAAAAATTTTATTCCATTAGCGTGCTCATTTGCTGAATACAGAAGTTAGCTTGTATAGATTTACAACCTCATTTTGGTCAAATTTGCCAAGACACCCGTTATCATTATAAAGGCATTCAGTAAATGAAGATTATAACAATACTTATTATTACAGAATCGTTTGCGGTAGAGTGACGCCTGTAACCGAAAAGCTGATTAAAAATACCTTATTCAACGCCATTCTCCAAAATTGAAAAGGTGCGTTCATTGCAATCAATCTCGGCCATCGCGCCATACGGCAAAATAAACTTTGGTTCGGTATGGCCGAAATTTAAGTTGTAAAGAATCGGTAAATCGAGCAGATCATTTTCACTCATAACTTGATGAATGACTTCTTTATATTCATTGTAATAATGCTCATCTTGCGGCTTGCCGAAAATGATCCCCTTGGCATTTTTCAAAATGCCTTGCGCAGCATAATTTCGCAACCAGCGTTTGATCATTTCCGGCTTTGTTTTTTCTTCGGATGTCTCAAAGAAAAGGATACTGTCTTCCCAATGGTTGTTATCCGGCCAGATGTCTGTTCCTTTAGCGAACTCCAGTACTTCTATACAACCTCCGATCAAACGCCCCTGTGCAATGCCTGATCCTTGGAGCACTTCATATCCCGAATTCGGCTGCATCTTACGTCGTTGCTGCTTATTTGCTTCATCCCATTCCAGAAACTCACTCGTCCATGTTTTCGCAGGTTGAATGTTGCCAATCCTCTCATCCGAAAAAAGCGTTCGCTGGATCATTTCCACTGTATAATGATCCATTTCCACGTTTTCAGCAAAGTCGGTTAAAATCGCCGGACCATAAAAAGAGACAATACCCGCTTTATAGCAAAACAAATGGGGGATCGTTACATCGGAATAGCCTATAAATATTTTCGGGTTCTCGCGAATCACTTCAAAATCAATATATGGCAGTAAACGAATGCTATCATCACCACCGATATTAGTAATAATTCCCTTAATCGTCTGATCCTTAAACGCTGCCATTAGATCCTCTGCACGTGACTGCGGGTTCTCATAAACGTAATCAGAGCCTTTTAAGCTATTCGGCATAGGCACAACCTGCAGACCAAAAACATTTTCTAATCTTTTTACACCCTGATTATAGCGCCATCTAATATTTGAATCACCTGCCGCTCCCGAAGAAGGGCTTATGGTCGCGATTTTATCCCCTGATCTCAATTTTTCCGGTTTTATTAACAACTGAAAAACACCTTTCTGGCCACGCCTGTTGATTTACCAATAAAATACAAGGAAATCTATACAAAGAGAGACATCCTTTCGTAGAATGTAGGTAGGAAAGCAACACTCAAGAAAGGATGTCTCTCTTGAATAAGTCTATCACATTCCCGAATTTGCTCCAAAACCTTTATATTGATGATGAGTTGAAGCCCTTGTTAGAAAAGGTAGGTTATATCGACACAGCACGAAAATTGGATGTGTTCACGCTCCTTCAATATTTGACCAGTGCTTCTGTCCATGAATGGACCGGCTATCGCCAATCCGCCACGGAAGGTGGATCATACGGCTTGACGGAGGTCGATTACTCGGCTCTGTCGAAAAAAGCCAGACATGTTCCGTATACGATTTTCAAAAAGCTCTTCCATAGGGTCGTATCCATGTGCAATCGCACCACTCGTCGAGCCTTGAATTTGGACAAAGATCTTTTGGTCATTGACTCCACGACGATTACCGTGGGGGAGGGTCGCCTTCCTTGGGCGGTTTATCATGGGAAACGTTCGGGCGTTAAGCTCCACGTGGCTCATAAGCCTTCAACCGGTAGCCCTCTCCAAGTCGAAGAGACCGATGCCTTAAAGCATGATGGACCGGTTGGCGAACAATTGGTCAATGCCGATGATACGCTCGTCGAAGACCGGGCCTATTTTAAGATTAAGCGTATTGATCGATTCATGGATGACGAGCAATCGTTTGTCATCCGAATGAAGGAAAATGTAGAAATCGTTCGACCTCAATCATTAAAACGCCTGCAGAAGGAAGGGTCGCGTGTGACCCGTGATATCACTTGTCAACTCGGCTCTTCCCAAGTTCGCTCCGAGAAAAGGCATCGTGTCGTGTTTTTCCATGATGACTACGGGAATGACATCCGAGTCGTCACTGATCTCACGTATGTCTCTGCGGAAAAAATTGCGGATATCTATCGCGAACGCTGGGCGGTTGAGTCCTTTTTTCGATGGATCAAACAATATTTGAATGTACCCACACTGTTTGGAACCACCCCCAATGCGGTGTTTAATCAGCTTTATGCAGCCCTCATTGCATACGTGCTTTTACGTTGGTTATACCAACGGACGGCGAAAATGCATGTATTCAAGCGTTTGTCATTTATTACGTTTACCAGACACCTTCTTGCTCAAAATTTGCCGGTGGATTGGCTTCAGAAATGGCTGTAATGTTGGAACAGTGGAAACGAATGTATGGGTTAGGTGTGTCATATTATGGATAATCAACAGGCGTGCTTTCTGGCATAACTTTAATGCTCATTTTCATTCAATTAAAACGTCTTTTTCCGGAATAACTGTACTTTACTCGATTACTTCGATAGCTTTTACCTTTCTACGAAAATAGATAAACATTCCAATCCATAAAACAGCTGAAATACCCGTCATAACAGCCGAAAGTATCGTCGTGTTTCCATCGCTGTCTACATGAAAGCCAAACATAAAAAAGGAACGGATATGCCAAGAAACAAATAGTACGTAAAAAACCTAAATTCCTTCATCTTTTTTGCATTTAACTTTAACAGCGTATGCCTTTTAAACAATTGAATGCCTACAATAATTAAAACAATGCCAATCACTATTTCGGTAATAGATATAGCATTTATTTCTCCCTTATTATAGGGCGAGAAAACTCTAAGAGACCAAGAAGAACCATAGCCAGATATAAGCGAAATTTTATATTCTCCTCGAGCGTATATCCATCATCTTGAACCTGTTCCAAGTTAATCCCCTTTTCCTATTCCATTAGCGCGCCTGATTGTTTAACTAAGAGAATAAGCCACATCCATTAATTATTTCATCAGTTGAAGCCAAAGTTGCTTCGAAAATCGTCTTATTATGCTTTTTCATATAGGACTGAACAGCCTTATAACCAACTGCATACCCAGCACAGAAAGGAAGGCCAACAGGTTGGTACCCTTCTTGTTCAGCAACTTCATCACCAAACATATAGCTGCTCACTTCCGCAAATCCTTTTACATCAAGGGCTTCATCAATAACATCGGTTGAATACTCCAATTCCTCTTTATCCATGCTGGTAACCCAAGGTCCTATTTGCTCTTCTCCGTATAATTCTTTTGCAAATGATTCAGCCAGACCTTCTATGACGAGATAATCACCTACTGTTACATTTCCATGATCCCAATCAAAATAAGAAAAACGGATATTGTGATTAAATTCATGAGCTATAACCGCCGGGATTTTCGGCAAATTATACTCATTCGGATATATATTTACCGTGATAAATCCAGGTATTCCCCCAAACCCTGTATAACCTTTCTGCAGTTTTAGTTTTTCAGGATCGGAAACATATAATCCAAATTTCACTTCCTCTGCATTTATCTTCAGCCCTGCACCATTGGCTTCATCTATGCAGTTTTTAATCGTGTTTTCAGCAACTGTATAAGCATTATTGGCTTTTAGAATAGACAATCCCTCTCTAATACTTTTATCATCAGAAACATCAGCAAAGCCAAGCATTTTTGAAGCTATTACAACGTCATAGCCATTTTGTTCTTTTGCTTTTAGGGGAACGTTAATTAAATCCCACATTAGCTTAAATGGCTTCATCATTTCATAACGGAAGTAATCTTTTCGCTTTTCCAAATCCTGAATTTCAAGCAATTCATCATATTGATTTAATGTATCTACAACTTTGTACGTATTCAATTTGATCAACTCTTTTTTTATAAATTACCTTCGGTTATTAGGCTACAGCTTTACGTAACGATAAGGTCAAATATAAAATGATTCTTGTTCAACATAATGGCCTGATCGATATAATCTAATATTACTTTGACCATATAATACCCCTTTAGACACTCAAATCCAAGGGGGATGAAGTTTCACAACTTTTTTATTCGCGGGAATCTTCGTCTTCAGATTTCGCCGGTTCAACCTGAGGGTCACCCACGACCCGATTAACTCATTAGAGGCCGAACGTCCGTGACGTTCGGCCTCTTTATTGCGGCGCATCCCGGGCGCCGTCCTCTATTCTTATTTTTCCTCAAACAAATACGATTTCGAATGATACCGAACGCCGAGAACGAGGCCAAGCGCAAGCAATGAGCTTAACAGCGAGCTTCCCCCGTAACTTATTAGTGGCAATGTAAATCCGGTCACCGGCAACAAGCCAATGTTCATGCCAATGTTTTGGAATACTTGGTACGTAAAAAGGGCAATGACCCCTGCACATAAATACGTGCCAAAGCTATGATGGCTACGGATTGCTGTCATCATAATCTGATAGAACAAAATAAAGTAAAGGGTGATCACAATCGCGGTTCCGATAAAGCCCGTCTCCATCCCAATAACGGCAAAAATTAAATCAGTATGGGCCTCGGGAAAATAGACATTGTGCTCGGAACTTCCGGTCAAGCCGCCCGATCCGATCGCGGTCATCGCTTGTGCTACTTGGAAACCATCATCCGAGTATTCCAGCGGCTGTAGCCATCCGTGAAAACGATTGGCTTGATAGTCTGCCATATGGTCAAACAAGAACCGTTGCACAAGCTCCGGAAAACGAAAATAAGCAACGATAAATGCGCCAAACAACAACGCGGGAATGCCATATAAAACGGAGAGCAACTTGTAGGAAATCCCGGAAACTAAGGTTAATCCGATGGCGATCGCGAACATCATCATGATCATCCCCGTGTCCGGCTGAAAATATAATAAAATAATCGGCGGGAGAATAACAGCTCCCATTTTCGCAAGTAACCATATATCCGACCGGAACTCTTTAGGCGTGAACATGTTGTTATGCCGATAAATAACCGAACTGAGGGTAATAATGACAAACACTTTCATAAACTCCGACGGTTGAATGTTAACCGGGCCTACGTTAAACCACCTTGTTGCCCCCTCTGTTTCCGGAGCTATACTGTCAGGCGCAAGCAGCAACACGACTAACATAAATAACCCAAAACCGTAAAAAATCCAATGCAAATTCAAATAATACTCAAAATCAAAGTGTAAAATGACAAATGCTATAAGAAATGCGACGATATAAAATATGATTTGCATAATGACAAAATTTGTATCATATTGCTCCTGCTGTTGAGCCAAATAGACATAAAAACAACTCACGACAGCAAAAATGAACAGTACGAACATCATATTGATATCGTATTGCTTTTCGTTATTGTATGGTTTCACGTCTTCATCCCCTGTTTATCTTTCAATTCTGTTCCAATCATACATCAATTTCTTACAATCGTACATGAACAAATAAAGAAAAAACCGACCACTGTATGTAGCCGATCTTCATGCTTTCATTTTTCCTTCGGAATGTCAAACATCGTAGATATCGTTACGAATTCATATCCTTGGTCTTGCAATTCCGGAATGATGTCACCCAATGCTTCGGGCGTTTGGATCTCCTGCGTCCAATCACCGCCGTCATGCATGAGCAAGACGTCCCCGCCATCGGTGGCATCCAACACATTCGCAGTTATTTCATCCGCGGGGATTTGTTCCCAATCCATGGAATCGACCGACCATCCGATGACTACGTTATCCAAGGCCGCTAGCCGCTCCGTCTGCTCTACCGTTATATTGCCATACGGCGGGCGAAACAGACGCGGGCGATACCCGATCGCATCTTCAATGACCTCCTCCGTCTGTTCCACTTCCCACTGTACTTGCCCCACGCTTTCCTCAGCCAGGTTTGGGTGCCAGAAGGTATGATTGCCAACGTCGTGCCCTTCCTCATCCATCCGCTCTAAAAATTCCGGATAAGCTTCCGCCCGTGCCCCCATGACAAAAAAAGTAGCCGGGACATCATAGGCTTCTAGGGTATCAAGGATAGGCTCGGTAAAACGGGGATCAGGTCCATCGTCAAACGTAAGCGCAATCTGGTTGCTCGCAGGGTCTCCCTGAAAGAAAACGATGCCTGGAAATTGCATTTGCAATTCAGCAATGGAAACAGGGTCAGGGTCCCGAACGTCTTCCTCATTGCCGCCACACAAAGACGGGGGTTCGTCATCATCGGCCTGTAACACACCTGATCCCATACATAAGCATAGGAAAGGCAACATAATGAAAAAAACCCATTTTTTCTTCACAAACTTGCCCCTTTCCGTATAAACTTTTTCTTAGTATGGACAAGGAGTTTGTTTGTATGTGTTAAAATGCAAGAAACCGGAAAGGAAAGATGTTTGTGAGAGCTTGGGATCGCATCTTTTTTATCTTCATTTCTAGCCTGGCGCTTGGTACGCTTATCATTGGCATTGAAGGGACGAACGAGGTTCCCTTTCTTGTCATGGCCGTTTCGTTTTTTGGCATTTCCTTGATCGGATATTTTTTGTTTTACACCGTCCTTGCCACGGGCTGGTTCTATAATATTTGGGTGTTAAATGGGCTGCTCATCGCCCTTGCCTTCTATTTTAACGATGTATACATCGTCCTTATTCCATTAACCGTTATTTGGCTGGCTGTGCTTGCTTCCGATTTATTCATTCGCCAACAAAATCACTGAAGCACTTGATCAATCTCCAATAACGTGATCATCCGCTGGTCTATTTTTACCACACCTTGAAAAAAACCATAGGTTTCATTTTCATGTGCTGCAGGGATTTCCTCTATCTCCGTTTCATTAATATTCAAAAGGTCATTTGCACGATCAACGATAAGGCAGACTGCGCTATCATTTCCGACAACGACCAATATACGCGTCTGTTTATCATAAGGGGGAGCCTCAACCCCTAAACAGAGCCTGAGGTCGATGACAGGCGTGATCTTCCCCCGCAAATTCATCACCCCTGCAATATCAGGGCGGGGAGCCCCGGGGACACGAGTCAGAGGAAGCATGCGTTCAATCGATTGCACACGACTGACCTCTAAGCCATATTCCTCCCCTTGCAATTCAAAGATAACGATTTTCCATTGAGCAGTATCTGTTGTCACCTTTCCCACTCCCATTTTTTATTTAATAAGCGCATTTGTGTCAATAATTAACGCTACCTCACCGTCGCCTATAACTGTCGCGCCCGAAATCGCAAAAACATCTTGCAAAAAATACCCAAGCGACTTTAACACCACTTCATGATGGCCGATAAACGCATCCACAACGAGCCCCGCATATCGATCTCCTTTTTGCGCGATTACAACAGAATGGAAAGGCTCGGAATGTGAACTATGCGCACTTGGCACCTGAAACACGTCGTGCAAAAAGAGTAGCGGAATGACGTTTCCCCTGAATTCAATGACTTCCTGGTTGTATGTTTTGTAGACGGCTGCTTCCGGAATGATGGCCGTTTCCGTAATTGCCGAGATCGGTATCCCGTACGTTTCATTTTCCAATTGCACGAGCAAAACTTCAATAATAGAAAGCGTCAATGGCAACTGCACGGAAAAAACGGATCCTTTTCCCGGTTTGGAATCGACGGTAACAACACCGCCGAGCGATTCAAACGTTCGCCGGACTACATCAAGGCCAACCCCTCTCCCCGATACATCCGTAATTTCTTCCGCCGTGCTGAATCCCGATGAAAACAATAAATGATACTTCTCGGCATCCGTCATCGTTTTTGCTTCTTCTTCAGTGATAATCCGTTGCTTCACTGCTTTTTTAACGAGCTTTTCCTTATCAATGCCCGCGCCATCATCCGACACCTGTATGTAAACATGATTGCCGCTATGATAAGCGTTGAGGCGAACAGTTCCCTCTTTATTTTTCCCGGCAGCCATTCGTTCCTCGGGCAATTCAATCCCGTGATCGAGCGAGTTCCTCAACAAGTGAACGAGCGGGTCCCCGATTTCATCGATGATGGAACGATCCAGTTCCGTTTTCTCCCCTTCGATTTCCATCTTTACTTTTTTCCCGAGGTCTTTTGACACCTTACGGACCATGCGCGGAAAACGATTAAAAACGTTTTCGACAGGCATCATGCGCATATTCAAAATGACCGTTTGCAAATCAGCCGATATTCGGCTCATTCGCTCTACCGTTTCCGTTAGCGCTTGGTTTTGCAGCTCATGCGCGCTCCTTTGCAAACGTCCGCGATCCACGATCCATTCTTCAAATAAATTCATCAGCATATCCAAACGTTCAACATTCACCTTAATCGTTCGCTTCGTGTCTTTTTTATCCGTGACACTCTTCGCGTCGTTCTCCTCTTTCCGTTGAGTCTTTTCCTCTCGTTGAATATGGCGATCGGCAATCGCTTCGATATGCACGGAGGCAATTTCCGACACTTTGTATAGGATGGCTTTCAAATCTTCCATACTGCTTTTCGATATAAAAGCAATCGTAAACGTATAATCAAAGTTTTCTTCTTCCAAATCCTCCACGGGCGGGCTGGCTTTAATCACTTCTCCGTAGTCCCCTAACACATTGAATGCCATATGTACCCGTGCCGCTTTAAGAAGGGTGGCTTCGTCCAACGTAATCGTAATCTCATACGGGGTGTACCCTTGCTCTATCGATTGATCCAACACAGTCTGCTCAAATTCATCGTAGGAGAACAATTGCGTTTTCTCGATCGTCGCCGCTGTTTCTTCCTCGCCCTCAGACGTCAGCGTTTTTAGTTGAACGAGATAAGGGTCAATGTCTTTGCTGCCATTTCCGCCTTCGGCAATATCATCAATCATTTCCTCGACAACATCAACGGAATGAAAAATATGATCAAACATTTCAGACGTTGCTATCACCGTTTCATTTCGAAGGACATCCAGTACATTTTCCATCGCGTGGGTGAGCGTGGCCAGATCCTGAAACTCCATCGCCGCGGCCATCCCTTTTAACGTATGAGCAGAACGGAACACTTCTTCAATAATAGGGATGGCAACCGGATTTTTTTCCAACTCCAATAACCGGTCATTCATATTTTGAACATGTTCACGACCTTCATCGATAAACAATTGCAAGTAATTCGATTGTGCCATTTCATCATCTCTTTTCCGATCATTCTATTGCTTCTATTTTATCATAATCATCATTGGATTTGAGCATATTTTCCTAGATTTTGTTCCTAAAAAAAGAAGCGATGCTTTCGCTTCTTTTTATGATGCTTCAATGACTGCACAGGCAACACGATCTCCCGCATCCCCTGTGTCAAGCGTTTCTTCATCCGGACCGGATTCATCTTGTTCATCAGATGTATAGCGATCCGGGATATGAGCGAAATTATCCGGGTCACTATGAATAATCATGGCTGTTTCCTCTTCAACGAGTTCATCGGGGGTAAAGTTATCGACTTCTACCGACATATCGGCTGTTCCGTCTTCTTTGACGTAAAGAGGCGGCAAATCACCTGCATGTTCCCCATGTTCATTGTCTTCCGGGGCATAATGGCCTTCCGCCGTATCAAATGGACCTTCTTTGGCATCAGGTTCGCATACGCCTTCTTCATGGATATGGAAACCATGAAAACCCGGATCGAGATTCTCGGTTTCTGCCGTAATCATTGTGTTACCGTCGTGCTCATCAAAACTCACCGTTCCAACCGGTTCGTCATTTTCGTCATGCAGTTCGGCAACCGCATCCGGTGCCCCCGTTTCTTCTTCACCGGTATCCTCTTCATCATTGCTTTGAGTGTCCAACGACTCAGTGCCCTCTTCCGAATCTTCCGGTGAACAAGCAACCAATAGGATTGACAAACTTCCCATGAATACGAATGAAAAAATATTTTTGCTCATCATTTGTTTCTTCACCCCCATTTTCGATATGGGACTATTACCAATTTAAAGATCGAAACAAACAGCAAATTTCCAATTTGTTATAAATTCATTCGCAAGTCTTGCGAATACATGCCCATTTATCAACAATGACGCAGTAAATAAGGCTCAATTTTAGTAAATTTCAGAAACGGACGATACCCATATCAGCTCCCTTATCTCGATTAGAAAACTTGGCTTTCGCAAAGCTTTGATGGCAAAAGCCTTCGCCCACATATATGCAGGTAAGAAAGTTGATGTATATTTTCTTACCTGAAAAAACCCCGGCACGCAGCCGGGGTCAATGATTATGCTTCTTTTGCGTATACACTCACTCGTTTGCGTGTCTTATCGACACGCTCAAATTTTACAACACCATCAATTTTGGCGAACAATGTATCGTCGCCACCTTTGCCGACGTTTTCACCGGGATGGATTTTTGTGCCGCGCTGGCGTACGAGAATAGAGCCTCCGGTCACGTTTTGACCGTCGCCACGTTTTGCACCGAGACGTTTCGAGATCGAGTCACGACCGTTTTTCGTACTTCCAACCCCTTTTTTCTGGGCGAAAAATTGCAAGTCCATGTTAAGCATCGTTCTACACCTCCTTATATTTTTCTGTCACTTCTATAAAATCGCCATACGATTCCTTTATGCCATTGATGGCAACAAGCATCCCTTCCAATAAGAGCTGGCCGTCTTCAAATCCCCGACCGCTCCAAGTGCCGGGGACAGACCCGTGCAAATAACCGCCATCTTCCTCGCTATCCACATCAAGCGGCGTTGTACACAGCGCTTCAATAGCGTTGACCGTTCCAATCGCAACCGCTGATACGCCGGCGCAAACGATGTCCTCTCCGTAATCAGCGGCATCGGCGTGACCCGATAATGTAAATGCCTGAATCGTATGATCGACTGCATCGCGCACGATCGTCATATTTATCATCATAGATCAACCCTTAGGATTGAATGCTGTCGATGGTGACTTTTGTATAAGGCTGACGATGGCCTTGTTTACGACGATACCCTTTGCGACGCTTAAATTTGTATACAATAATTTTCTTGCCTTTGCCGTTCTTTTCGACTTTTCCGGCCACTTTGGCGCCATCCACATATGGAGCGCCTACTTTTGTTTCGTCACCGCCGACAAAAAGCACTTTATCGAAGGTAACTTCCTCACCGGCTTCTGCCGGCAATTTTTCCACAAAAATGGATTGGCCTTCTTCGACTTTGACTTGTTTTCCGCCTGTCTCAATAATCGCGTACACTTCATGCACCTCCCGCTTTTCTAAGACTCGCCAAGTAAGGTGCCGTTTCATTCAGCTTGTAACCTTACGCTGCGCGGTTGTAGTTTGGAGGGTCCAAACAACAAACTTATGTTACCATAGGAAAATATCGCTGTCAATAACGCAAACCCTTGCGAAAAGCGTATTTAGAGATGCGCGAGCGTGCCGATGGACACGTGGCTCTTCCGTGTTTTGAACCAGTGCTCGAGCACGTCCTTTTCATCGATCACATGGCCTGTTTCTTTAATTTTAAAGACCGTTCGTTTATTCTTATGCAGACGTCTTAACGCCACGTGAACCGTTTCTTTGGAAGACACGAGAGTAGTGACGTTTTTTCCCCCTTTTTGATTTTCAAGCAAACGCCTTTCCAATAAAAAACGCAAATACCCGTATGGTTGTTGTCTCCATTCCAAGTAATGGCATACAGATAGAAATGCTAGAATAACCCACCACTGTAAATGCATCGGATACGAAATGGCTGTGATCAAAACGACAATCATAAGGAAACCGAGGGAAAAACGAAGCGCCCATGTTTGCGCTTCCCGAAATGGCAAAAACTTACTGGTGATCAATTGCAGAAGTTTTCCGCCATCCAAAGGCCAAAGCGGCAGTAAATTAAAAAATAAAAGCGCGCTGTTATGAAAAAGAAAGATTTCATGATCGCCCGTTGTCCAAAAAGGAAAGAGGCCCACCGCGACCCAGGAGAAAGCCATGAGAATAAGGTGTTGAAACGGTCCTGCGAGTATAACAATGAGTTCTTCCCTGTAGGGGCGATTGCCATATTCCTCTGTTTCGGCAACGCCCCCGAATGGGAGCAATTCAATTTTTCGCAAACGCCAACCGAAATATTTTGCGGCAACAGCATGGCCAAGCTCATGGCAACAGACAATCACAAAAAGCATCAAAAGCTCGCGAAAATAACCGGTGGCGATGCCCAGCGCGACCACAAACCAAAACAGGGGGTGCACACGGACGAGCAACAAAAGATTAATCAAATGTCATCACTTCGTTAGGATCAATATATTCATCATCTTCCCGAAGCGCAAATGTAAAGCGACCCCCGCCTCCATCCTCGTCGCTCATGACATCTCCCAATAAATCACCGGCTTCCACATGGTCATATAAACCAACATCAATGGAATCGAGCGTGCCATACCACGCTTCCGTTCCGTCATCATGTTGGACAACGACGACTTGTCCCCAATCTTCGTCGGAACCCGACTGTATGACAACTCCGCCACGAGTAGCGATAACCTCCTCATCTTCTAGCGTTTCAAGCACAACTGCGCGGCCATTTTCCGAAAAACTTTCAGCAATGCCTGCTCCAGCGGCCGGTAAAGCGTATCCATCGGAATCAACAAGTTCGGATTCATCAAGCTGTTCTTCCGGGAAAAGGGCGAGCGGACGCCCAAATTGATCTTCATACCAATTTGATACAACAGCAAATTGAAATTCATCTTCATACAGGTTCAAAGCTGTTTGTCTCGTATCTGCCGACAACGGGATATTCGTTTGAACAATCATCGCCGTTAGCAGAAAACAAGCGAGCGCCCCCAACCATTGCATGAAGAAACGTTGCTTCATTTTTTCTTTGCGAGGACTCACTGGTTGTTTGCCGTCACGGTCTCTCCATAGATAAAATTCTGGTTCGTGTTCATTCATTTCTTCACGGCTCGGATAGTATCCATAATATGGCTTTTCATTTTTCGGTATCGATACCGGCTCTTTTTTACCCGACGGTTCATGCTTTCGCTTCTTGGATAATTGTTTGCGCACACGTTCAATATCCCGGCTCATAGCACCCCTCCCCGCACGTCATCCGTTTTGTGCGTTTGTACATCGTATGAGCGGGGGACAAGGATATGCGTAGGGGGTATCAGAGTTGAGGTCAAATGTTGATCCTTCCGATAAAGCAGCGGGGTGTTTACGAAGGGTTTCAGAATTTATCAGCTGAAAACCCTCTCGTTATCAGCCAAACTTCGCAATAAATCAGCCAAAACAAACGTTTTATCAGCCATTTCGATAAAGTGGAGACGGGAATAAGCAATACCAAGATGGAAAAAATACACGTAAAAGGGGGAATCACCCGCTGAAAATCTCCGTGAAAATCCTTTCATACTTATGCGCCGCATTCTTATTGCTCGGTAGTGAGGCAAGTGCTGAATCAGAAAATTTAATTACAGACCCTAGCATTCATGGCTCTTATTTATCACTTTTAAACCCATATGCTTTTGAACATCCGGATCAACAATATGCTCTTTGGAATGCAGAAATTATTAGTATTAAACGGGAGGACGAGACGTTTTCTTTTGCAGTTATCGCTGAGTACTATACATTTCGCGGCCCCCACAATCCACCCCGTACTATCGAAACACTAACCAATGGGTAATTTATCTGGTCCAGAGTAACAGTGCCGTCAAACTTTTATTTGGAAAACGCACGATTCTTTTCTTTACATAGACCGGTCGGTCGGTATATAATGTGCTCACTATCAATAACAACGTCAGGAGATGGTTTCGTGATGAAGGAATCTAGCATTATTCAAGCTGCACATCAGCTTTTTATCGAAAAAGGATACCGTGATACATCCATAACTGACATTGTGAAAGCATCCGGTAGCAGTAAAGGCAATCTTTATTACCACTTCGAAAACAAAGAAGATTTATTTCTATCGCTAATTAAAGAGGAAGAGAAGAAATGGGATAACGAATGGAAAACGAAGCAAAGACAATTCAATACAGCACGCGAGAAAATGTTGGGAATCGCGAATTTTAGTGCTGATATGGATGCAAATTTTCCGTTACGCAGAGCAATAGCAGAATTTTACGCCAAAAACCATCATTCAAAAGACATCGAAAATCACATTAAGGAATTGAACTATCGCTACCTCCTTTATTATGAAGACATCTTGAACGATGGAAACCTGAACGACGAGTGGAACGTTAGTGACGTAAAAATGACGAGCTTTATCGCCGGTGCTTTATTTTCCGGCCTTGAGATGTACACGTATGACGTAACGATTGAACGTAGGAAAGAGCTATATCGCCACTCAGCCGAAATTTTCTTAGATGGACTTTAAAAAAATGATCTGATCTAAAATTACTTGAAAATCGATACAAAGAAGGTGTTCATCATAAATTTAATTCTTTATCTACTGTTGATATTTGTGGGAGGAACCATTCCTTTTATTGAATATATGCTCGCAATCCCTGCCGGCATTATCGCCGGAGTGCCGACAATACCAGTAATTATTTTCGGCTTTGCAGGTAATTTGATCGGTGTAATTTTACTTATATGGCTTTTTGATTACGTGCTGGCAATCAGGCGAAAAAGAAAAAATCAAAATAAGCCTGACATGGACAATTACACGCCGAAAAGTAAGCGTGCACAAAAAGCAAAAAAGCTATGGGATAAATATGGGATCCCAGGCTTAACTTTTTTTGGCACCGGCCTGTTAAGCAGTCATGCAACCGCGCTGATGGCCTGTTCATTTGGAGGAAACCGAGCCTATATATCGATATGGATGGTCATCAGTCTTGCAATCTGGTCGATAATAACCGGAGTGGCTGTTCATTTCGGGATGGATGTTTTTTTCCGATAAAAAATGGCAAACGGTATCATACACCCATGGTATTGGTCACAAGATGAGAAAAAATAAGATAAATTATTCTGGCTCTTCACTAAAATCTATGGTTGATATCAGTGAATAGTTATGGTGATAGTGCAACGTTTCAAAAATGCTTCCCTACACAAAAATCCAGCCAAACGATGATCAACCACAGCAACTGAGGACTCAAAATGCAATTTTTGACCCCGATCAGTCTTCAGATCGGACTACTGAGGACTCATAATACAAATTTTGACCCCGATCAGTCTTCAAAGAATCGGGAGATATTTGAATAGGCGTTTTAGAACTTCTGATATAGACTACTAGCGGAGGAAAAACACGGAGACTGCGGGAAAGCGCAGTGGGAAGACCCCGCAGAAAAAGGCGAATTTCTTTTTTGCCGATAAGAAAGTAAAAATCAACTTTCTTACCTGCATAAGCGCGACTAAGGCTTTCGCCATAAAAGCTTGTCGAAAAGCCAAGTTTTCTAACGAGAAGGCTGAGCGCAAGTCCACGGAAAACGTCGTGTTTTTCCGTAACGGTTACCATAGCCCATGCTTAAACCTATTTGTCAGCCATAGATTTTAGTGTTGATCCATTATTCTGAAAGGCTCATTTTGGTAAATAATTATAATCCACCATTGTCATAATTGTACTGGAATAGGAGAGGAACTAACCGTAATATTGGAAGCAAGACATCACTACTAACACTTTCAACGAAGTTATAGTGACGATGCTTATAATCAATCGTAACAAGCTGATCAAGCATAACAACTCCGGTTGTCTTGCAGTCCATTAGAGTGACGTAGACAGGGTAACGTCGTTTTGTATTGGATATCGGGACAAAAATGGCAACATTAGTGATGTCACTAATCATTTTGTGACTTAGACACAGATATCCAGTTTTGTTCGTGTCCTTGCTTTGGACCAAAATTTAATTTAATGATATCGCCTTTTGCAATGGAACATTTACCACTCTTCATCACCCACTGATTCAGTTGGATTCAGGATTTCTTCTTGAAATGGTTCTGCATCGCAGTCTTTAAATAGGTGTTGAATGGAGTCAGTTCGATATCTGGGTTTATGCCTAATTTTTCTAAGAACTCCTTGGGTATCCGGATAGCGTAACTATTTCCCCATTTTAGGATCTTCCGTTCCATGTGCAGATGCTTTTCTTCGCTCATTGACACCCCCCTCATGTATATCCATAATGTATCTACAAAAAGTATGCACGATATGTTTCCACATGTTAAGTATTTCTGACATTATCTCCCAAAATAGTCAGCAATAGGTAAACCTTTGAAGTGATCTCCAGCCTTTCCCCTGCTCCACACGGAGCGTGCAAGTTTCCCCGCACTCCGCGTTCCATCTAACAAAATTACTGGATCATAAGTTCCTCGTTACTTCCGTGATTAGGATTGCTCGATGCTTCGTAATCTACATTGTTCTCGATACCTGTTGACCTTTTCTAATTGCGATGCGTTGATTTTATATTGACGAAGAAGGATTCGCACCCTTTCAGCATCCGTATGATGGATGAGACGGTGTACATCCTTATGAACAATTCGCAAATTATGAAATTGATCGGTTCCACCCAGCTGCTTTGGCATGTAATGATGGCAATGAACTTCCGAGGCGGGCAAATCCATGCCCGTAATCTCGCATTTCCCCATTTTCATGCTGTATCGGCTGATTCGATTATCCAAATATTCGACACTTCGATGGGGAAGCGTTGCTTTCATCAGCACCCCGATCTCTTGCCCTACATCTGGACGTAACCGTTTGTGAATCTTTTCCCTACCTTTCTTCGTGTAAGGGGTCACGGTTGGCGTAAAACCCATCGCATGGACGGTTTTTACATCGGCGAGGGGAAATAAATACACGCCGCAAATTTTGAACGTTTTAATGCTCTGTTTATAGAGCTTTTTATACGTGGGTGGTGGGTTGGTAGGATGTTCATATTTTCCTACAGGTCTGAGATGATTGTAGATATACGCTTTTAGATCGAAGGCAAGACGTGAGAACTCTAGATTTACTTTTGTGGCTCGTTTAAAGTATTGATGAAGCCCAGAAACAAAACTATTGAAAAGGAGCGCGTTGAGTGCAGATGGGGAAGATCTTATTCTGCGAATAAACTTTTTCGCTTCTTGTTTGATCTTCTGCTTTTTCTCTGCTTTGATCCCAGTTCGCGCAACTCTCTTTTTGCCCTTTTTATCCGCACGGATAGTAAACCCGAGAAATTCCGACTCCTTTTTCCGCAGATTCACAATTTGGGATTTTTCTGGCGATATATCCAGTTTCAAACGGTCTTTCAGGTATAAGCGAACCGCATGATACCATTTCTGGGCTGTTTCCCCATCTTTACAGAGGATTTTAAAGTCATCTGCATAACGTACAAGGTATCCTTGCTTCAAGTTCGTTCGTTTCCTAGCTTGTCTTGCAGAATCATCAGAGCTATATGGTTGGGCAAGAGGAAACGTCTCCCATTGGCCTGCGACCCATTGATCTAAGTCATTAAGGACGATATTTGATAATAACGTCGATAACAGACCACCTTGCGGCACGCCGCAAACAGGCGTTCCCTCACCGTCGATCTCAGCCTTTAGCATTTTCGAGATGCATGCCAGCACTTTGCGATCTTGAATCCTCATATTCCACAGTTGCTTGATCAGTAGTGTGTGATTGATATTGTCAAAGAAACTTTTGATATCAATGTCTACCACAAAGTGAAAATGTGCTTGATTAATCAGAAATTGGATTCTTGCCATCGCATGATGAGCAGATCGAAGAGGGCGAAACCCATAGCTGTGATTGTAAAACCGGGCTTCCGCAATCGGTTCCAGCACTTGTTTGAAACATTGCTGGATAATACGGTCGAGTATGCATGGAATACCCAGCGGTCGCCATTTCCCGTTATCTTTTTCAATCCACTTCCTACGGACTTTCTTTGGGCAATAGTTTTTGAGTTTGTTTCGGACTTCAGAGATTAAGTCTTCTTCCGACCACGATTTTAAATCGGCAATGGTTTTCCCATCGGTTCCCGATGTCTTTGAGCCTTTGTTGGATTTGATGGTCCGATAGGCTAAAAGAATATTTTCCCGTGATGTGATGACATCATAGAGACGAGAAAAGCTTTGGCATTCTATAGACTTTTCATACAAATCCGTGAATGTTTCCGTCATGTCGTAGTAATCCCAATAACGTAAAGCTTGCATTGTGGCATCCTCTCTCAAGAGTGATGTTCCCACGTTCTTACCCGATCGATGCAATGCACGTTTGGAAAATGATCGTTCACCTCGCTAGACTCGGGGCTGTTCCTCCCCTCCCATTACAGGAGCTTCATGGGTCATGCCCCTACCCTCGCAAGGATCAATGCCTTTCGGCGTAAGCCTTATAGCAACCATTTCGGGTGACAGCCCTTGTTTCAATGGTCCTTGTTTTCCAAGTCCCTTACAACCTAGCTTTCCGTACTGAACGTAGGTGTTCCCTGTAAGCCTGTGAGCTGGATACCGCCATTGTTCGGTATAGCGTGTTTCATGAAAGCGCAGCATTACTCCACGCTACTCACGCCATCGTTGGATGGCCTATAGGTTTCCCTATAGTCAATCTATAGACCTGTACATTCGGTTGTTCGTCAGTTTCCTTCCACGGAAACCATTCTCACCGTATCCAGTTTTTCAGCCGTCCGGCATATCCGTTGGCATACCTTTTCCTTTGGAATGGCTCCAGCCTTCGTTCTGCCGACTCTACCTGACTTCAAACCCCATGACCTGTCAGTCATGACGCATGCAGGAGTATTGACGGGATGGTTTCGGGAAACATGGCTCCGTCATTCCCATCCTCGGTTGCAACGTTAGGATTTATGAATATCCTCTGTATTTCACGCTACAAAGCGTTTATAACAGAACTTGTCGAGCGGCGCTTCGATTGCGGTAGAGAGACGCCTGCAACTGAAAGGCTGATTAAAAGTACCTATTCAACGCCATTTTCCAAAATCGAAAAGGTGCGTTCATTGCAATCAATCTCGGCCATCGCACCATACGGCAAAATAAACTTTGGTTCGGTATGGCCGAAATTCAAGTTGTAAAGAATCGGTAAATCGAGCAAATCATTTTCTCTCATGACTTGTTGAATGACTTCTTTATATTCATTGTAATAATGTTCATCTTGCGGCTTGCCGAAGATCATCCCATTGGCACTTTTCAAAATGCCTTGCGCAGCATAATTCCGCAACCAGCGTTTGATCATTTCCGGCTCCGTTTTTTCTTCAGATGTCTCAAAGAAAAGGATACTGTCTCCCCAATGTTTGCTATCCGGCCAGATCTCCGTTCCTTTAGCGAACTCCAGTACTTCTATACAACCTCCGATCAAACGCCCCTGTGCAACACCTGATCCTTGGAGCACTTCATACCCCGCATTCGGTTGCATCTTACGTCGTTGGTGCTTATTCGCTTCATCCCATTCGAGAAACTCACTTGTCCATTTTTTCGCAGGTTGAATGTTGCCAATTATCTCGTCCGAAAAAAGCGTTCGCTGGATCATTTCCACTGTATAATGATCCATTTCCACGTTTTCAGCAAAGTCGGTTAAAATCGCCGGACCATAGAAAGACGAAATGCCTGCTTTATAGCAAAACATATGGGGCATCGTTACATCGGAATAGCCTAAAAATATTTTCGGATTTTCGCGAATCACCTCAAAATCAATATAAGGCAGTAAACGAATGCTGTCATCACCACCGATATTGGATATAATCCCTTTAATCATCTGATCCTTAAAAGCTGCCATTAAATCCTCTGCACGTGACTGCGGGTTCTCATAAACGTAATCAGAGCCTTTTAAGCTATTCGGCATAGGAACAACCTGTAGACCAAAAACATCTTCTAATCTTTTTACACCCTGATTATAGCGCCATCTAATATTTGAATCACCGGCCGCTCCCGAAGAAGGGCTTACTGTCGCAATTTTATCCCCTGATCTCAATTTTTCCGGTTTTATTAACAACTGAAAAACACCTTTCTGCCAAAACTTTAATGCTTATTTTATTCAATTAAAGCGCCTCGTTTCTGTAGTAAGCCAAAACAGTCAATCAACAAATTGGAACTAGAGAAAGAATAAAATTAAAGCCAAAATCACAGCTATAAAAACCCAAAAAATGACATATCTTAAAATCATTTCTCTTTTAGATTGTGTTTCTTTGTTTCTATGCTTATCAGCATTTTTTTGAAGCACCGGCGCAATGACTATGAAAAGTATCATTGTTGTTATGATAGGCACCATCGGGATATTTCGATTCAAAAAGTAACTGACACCTAAAAATAAGATTAAGACAATGACTGATAAAGCAAATGCTTTTCCAGTTGTAATTAAATAATATTTAAGCGTCATCAACTCCCCCCCCCTATTATTCCACAACTGGACCGATTCTTTAGGATAGCGCAATCCATGTTATTCCAGAATAGCGCCTCGTTAGCTTAATACAGCCATTTCTCCGACATCGATAAACCCAAATCCTTTATAGATGCTTTTACCATCATCTGAAGCTTGTAATACAACTGGTTTTTGTTTATCCTTTGTTTGGTTTAGAAGAAATTGAAACATTTCACTGCCATACCCTTTACCTCTAACTGTTTCTTTTGTCATCACATCATAAATACCATAGCTATCTTGGCTTTCTATTAATAAACCAGTAGTTACAGCAATTCCATCTATGCACCCAATAAAGATTTGAAATCCTGGTCCTAATTTTATTTGTGAAAAGTTATTAAAATAACTTTCTAATGCATCTTTTTCTGACGTACCTTCAAATAAGCTCAAAAACACCTCTCTATATTTTAAAAGATCTTCACTATTTTTCACTTGAGTGATTGTAAGTTGATCGGAAATTCTTTGACCCACATGAAGCGTATTCTCACGTTTCATCATCACATTACGTTCTGCTTCTTTTAAGTCATATCCCTGCGTAAGACTTTTCCAATCATCGTTCATATGCTCAACATCCATCCAAACACTAAAAGGATATTCCTTCTTAGAAAAATAATCGAGAGCCTGTCTAACTTTGAATGTGCTCTTTAAGTTTGAAGACTTTGCCAATAGTACATTGAATGTATCAGTGGGTACTTCCGTATTTGCTATGACGAAATCTTCTTCACTTGTTAGTTCACCACTAACTGCATGAGTAAATGCTTTTAATTTTTCTTCAAAATTGCTTATTACTAATTGTTGATTTGCAATCATGTTTTTGCACCTTTCCATTGTTCAATAATCTGGCCTGATTGCGGAAGATTGTTTTTCGTAAAAATACCCTTAGGAATCATCATATCCAAAGGGATAAAACGTTACGACTTTATTTTAAAGCCACACCAACGGCTACCGTTGGTTTTCTTCTAGTTTCTTGAAAAGCTGAATGATTTTATTCAGACCTATCAGACCTATTAAAACAACATAAAAGCATAGTGCTGCTATCGTACTCCATCCTATAATATACACATCAATCTCCTCGGCGAAATACAGCGAAAGCATTGTTCCCAACAGTGAACCTGCAGAAACATAAAGGATGAAATGGCTGAGATGCGTATATATTCGATTCCGAAATTCTATTGTCTCCATTATTTTCTCAATTAAAATGGAGGCAGGAATGCCTAATATCAAGAAAAAAAGAAAGAAAAAATAAAAACAAATTGAAAACCTTCTACAAAATGTGACTCGGCTTCCAAACTCGTCTGTACAGCCGCCGGATCATAGGAAATGACAGCCATAACAATACCAAAAGTAAAAGCAGCCAAAATAACTTCGGCTAACTTTCTCAAAGCCATTAATGCCATTTTAATCATTGTTTCTCTCCAATCATTTCAACGGTTCACCCTACTGTATCAGGGATGACTTTCTTGTTGCAGCAAAAATGTTTCCAAATGATATATATATGTGCATAATCGATTTTCATTACATTCACAGTACATTAACATAATAGCCCTATTCTTTAGGAGAGCGCAACCCCTGTTCTTCCAGAATTGCGCCTCTTTTCTTGAATATGGGTGATAGTAAAGCCATCTTCAAAAAGACCCTTTCAATACACAAACACGAACAAAATTAGTGAATCCAATGAGAAGGTCGCTGAATATGAGAGGGTAAGGTTGTCTTCAAATCACCTTTAGCCGAATTAATTTGCATTTGGGTTAAAAACATACTGGTAGACAGATCAGCACCACTGAAATTAACATCTCGCAAATCCGCACCAATTAAATTAACTGCACTTAAATCAGTATTTTTCATATCTGCAGCAATCAAATAGGATCCTTTAAAATCAGTTGCTCTTAAATCTTTTCCTTTTAATTTTTTGCCCATCCAATCAGCTCTCGCATGGTTAAACTCTTTAATATTCTGAAAACCGGGCATTTTTTCAATTGTTTTTCCCCTTACAAAATCACTAGCTAAAGTAAGCAGCTCATTTGAAGAAAATCGATACATCACTAGATCAAGTGACAATAAACTATCTGCGTCTAACTTCGTTAAAGCCTGCAATTCCTCTAACTGTTTTCCCAACTTGTCAGATAAATCATCTGGTATATCGTAAGACAGAGCTTCTGCCACGTATGCAATCATTTCATGAATTTGCTCCATGATGGGAAACACTTGAAACATTTTTTTCCCAATGTCAGGGTTTTCTCGCCAACTTTGACCGCTAAAAGTAACTTGAGAAACGACTTGTCCAGCACCCAAACAATCAAATACTGTACAGCCTTTGAATCCTTTATCCCTTAACTGACTATGAATTTGGCAACTATAATCAGACTGCAAATTCATACAAGGAGTACCTGCCGGTTTGTTAATCGGAAAATCACTTGATGCTACGATATTAAGCGCTGTACAACAAAGTCCAAAGCACTTCGTACAATCAGCCGCTAAACTTTCTCTAATAGTTTTGGCTTTTTCCTTATCCATTATTTTACCCTCTATCTGAAAAAACTTTTGAGTTTATTATACAAGATTCCTCAACAATCTGGCCCTTTAATGGAATAAACAAAATTGAGATTTTGTTATTATTCTAACACAAAAAGCAAGCCGCACCCTTAAAAAAATGCGGCCAACCTCATATTAAGGGATTCAGACAATCATTACATCATGCCGCCCATATATCAGGTATGTTTTTCTATATTCATATCTATATTATTTTTAATTGATATTTCTAATTAACTCCCGGAAAAGCAAGTACGTTTGTTCGTATAATTTCACTTATAATCGCTTTTTTTATGATTTTCTTGTAATTTTTTAAAAGTCACCGTTTGAATTCTTAGCCCGTTATCCTCCTAGATGATCAAAGGGAAGGTTATTGATGTTCTGTATTTTCTTCGACATTGATTGTTTCGTTCGCGTCGGGATCACGTTCTTCCTCTAGATCGAGATGCTGTTTTAGCATCGCCTGTGTGTTCGCGAGGTCTGTGTCATCGACCTGGTAATATTCAACGCCGTTCTCGCGAACATTCTCACCGTCCAATTGATGGTACTCGATCTCATTCACAGCACTGGCATAAGTGTGTAGACCAAGGATTTCATTGAAGGACATGTTCATATTCATATTTTCCTGTAGACGGTCAAACACTTCATTGTAGTTTGCCATCGAAGAGAGGGAAGTCGCTTCGTCAATCAAAGCTCCCAACACTTCCTGTTGCCTTTCCCCGCGTCCGAGGTCACCGGCAGAATCTTGTTTTCTCATACGTACGTAAGCTAGGGCTTCTTCCCCGTTTAAGACTTGGGGACCTTCATCAATTTCAATCGCATCCATATCTCCGTCTGCGTTCTGTTCAGTGAAAGAGAGGGGTGAATCCACCTCTATACCCCCGAATACATCGACTGTATCCATAAAGGCGTCAAAATTTAAGGTTACATAGTAATCGACAGGAACGTCGAGCAGGTTTTCCACCGTGTCAATGGCCATATCCGTTCCGCCGTTGGCGTGGGCATGGTTAATTTGATCCTGTGTTTGTTGCCCAGGGATTTGCACATAGGAGTCCCGTGGAATACTGATCACATTTACGGATCCTTCATCCCGGTTAAACGTTGCCAATAAAATCGCATCGGCTAAACCGTCTAGATCGCCATCGCGATTGTCGGTTCCGAGAAATAAAACGGAGATGTTATCTTCATCGGGGTCTACGGCAACATCTCGCATATCTGAATGGTCTCCCCGCTCCAGAGAGCTTTGTGTCTCGTCTACGAGATTGCTCGCCTGTGTAATGAAATAGAACACAAGACCGCCTGCGACGATAATGACAACACTTACTAGCGCTGCCAAACTAAAGATTATTTTTTTATTTCGTCTTTTTTTGCGTCGATGATGTATTGCTCTGGAAGGTTCATTTTTTGGCATTTCATTGTCTCCTTCCGGGAATTTATTCGGATGTTGCTCTTAGCATACGAGCATAGTTTACAAGAAGACTGTAGAAAAATAAATGATATATAAGTGACAATGTTTTTATGCCAATAGATATCGAATCAACCCCAATATGGCAAAACAAAATAAAGCTGTACCAGATCCAATGCCGATGATTGCACTATTGGTAACGCGCATTTTTTTGGACAGCCATGGTGATATCCCCGCAATAGCTATCATAAGTACAGCTAAAATATACAAACTAGCATCTTGAAAGACGTTTACTAACCAGAAAAAATGAGCACCTACGATAAAGGCAATCCACGAAGCAACATAATCCTTCTTTTTCTTTCGGATCAACAAGAAAGCACCGAGGCCTCCTATAATCAATTGAGCGTAGAAGACGATTATGTAAGTAGCTAAGGCGTCCATTTCTGACAAAGTAGTAGCCGCATCCCAGTGAGTCACGCTTAAGTACACACCAACCAAGCATACGATCAACGCAATTCCGGAAGCAATCCCAATATACTTGCGCCAATTTTCTCTCGGATTTTCCTGTGCCCACCCGAACCAAACTAAACTAAACATACCGAAAATTGCTGTGTACATCGCATAATCCCTTACATAGTCCAGCTCCATACACACTCCCCCCTACCATTTTAATTTATGATTAAACAATCATGATCTTTAAAGCAAAAGAGGGACAGCCTTTGTTCCGAAAATGCGCTTCGTTAATTGCATAATCCATACTTGGGGTATAGCCCCAGCTATTTAAAAATTTCCTACGCTAAGGAATGTTCACCTCACGAATGATGATTATCGTAGTGTGAATTGCCGTCATAACAGCACTTACACCTTAGCGTAGTTTTTTCAAAATGTTGATGAGATCCCTTATGGTACCAAAGAATAATTGCTATCACCGATTACCTAAGCAATCCTTCATACCTTTAATCATGGCCAAGGAAAAAGTTGAGCTAGAGCCTAACTTCCCCCGTTCACTTCGTCTGCTGCTTGCTCGACTTGGTCAGGAACCCTTAGGTCTCCTTCTTCCAGTGCATTAATGCTACTAAAGGACGAGGACATTGTTTCTTCAATGTGAACAACCTCTCCCTCGAAATCCGTCGTGCCATTCATTGACGTATAGATATGTTTGGGATGGTACGTATCCTTCTCGAAATCAAAGGAAAAGTGAAACCTTTCGACAGACGCCGGTGGATTGGCTTCATCAACCAAATCTTCATGCACGAGTAATTCATGATATATATTGGAGTCTCCTTGCCAACTAAGTGTATAAAGGCCATCCCCTTCATAATCCTCATGCTGTTCTTTAAAATAATCAGCTTCATACAGTGTCAGCGTTAACTCATCCACGTGATCAAGCAAAACATCGTAATTTACGATGGACTCTTCATAAAAACCCTCACTGATTTCTTCGTGATCTTCACCAGTGATTTTTTCCCATTCCCTTTGCCATAACCTATCCCCCTCATCATCCCCATCATCAATGACTGACAAATAAGTGGCCTCTTCACTGAAATACATTGCATAATCCACGTCCGCGTTTAATATTTCCATATCCACTTCTACATGGCCAACAAGCGGATCAAGCATTAAACGACTGGAAACACCCATTTCGGTTTTCTCATTGATTTCATCCCCGGTCATGTCTTGAGAAATGCTTGTCATCATACTCCAGCTATTCACCTCCTCTTCGACAGTTTGAGCTTCTTCCAAGATGGCAGCGATTTCCTCAGGGTCTTCAATGTTCGTAGTATACTGGTCTTCCGGTTCATTTGATACAGGTTCATGTTCTGATCCGGGTGAACAGGAAGAAACAATTGTAGCCAATAATAATACTAAAAAGATTTTCATCATTGAAAACACCTCCTATGAAATGGCAAACGGTTGTATTTTTAAAATGATTATCCCACTCGCTTTAGAATGAGTGATCGTCTTCGTAGACACGCATAAAGACATTAAACGGCTGAACCATACATGCCATGTGTGCAACCCGACCCATTTTTAGTATAGAACTTAATTATCATGGAACACTGTTAACTTATGTTAGATGTAACTAAAATTCCATAGTGTTATTTCACAATCGGGTGCAGATATGAACACCTTTATTGACATATGATCATTCTTCATCATGTTCCTTGGAAAACTGAATGATTTTATTCAGACCTATTAAAGCAACATAAAAGCATAGTGCTGCTATCGTACTCCAAACTACAATATATACTTCAAACCCCTCGGCGATGAAAAACAACGCAACCATCGTTCCCAACAGTGAACCTGCAGAAACATAAAGGATAAAATGGACGAGGTGCGTATACACGCAATTCCGGAGGTTTATTTTCTTCATGATCCCCTCAATGAAAATGGAGGCAGGAATGCCTATAAATAAGAAAAAAATAGGAGAATAGACGAAAACAAATAGAAAAGTGTCTTCAAAAGACCAGATAGCCGGATCTGTTGGCTCCGCCGGAGCAGAGGATATGATAGCTACAACAATACCAAAAGTAAAAGCAGCCAAAATAACTTCGGCTAACTTTCTCAAAGCCATTAATGCCATTTTAATCATTGTTTCTCTCCAATCATTTCAACGGTTCACCCTACTGTATCAGGGATGAGTTTTTCCAATCTTGTCGCAACAAGAATGTTTCCAAAGTTATATATGCATAAATCAATTTTCATTACATTCACAACACATTATTCAAGATAATGGTCCATTAATGAAAGAACGTAAGTTTCTTATGAAGTTATTTCCTCCTTTAACGCTCGCTGATTTGCGCTTGGAAAATCTCCGTCAACGCCTCTTTGTTGATCAATAAATCCGCGAGTGTATATCCATTGAGCACTTCCAGGAAAGCTTTGTTTGTCTGCTGCAACACGCCTTTCAGACGGCAAACTGAACTGATGGCGCAAATCGGATGATCACTAAAACAGTCCGCTAACGCCATATCTTCAAACTCCCGAACCAATGTTCCGATATTGATATTTTCTGGCTTCATGCCAAGCTTTATCCCACCGTTACGTCCGCGAATCGTCTGAATATAGTTTTTTCTCCCGAGTGCATGGACGATTTTTTGCAAATGATTGTTTGAAAGCCGGTAAGCTATGGCAATCTCTTTAATGGAAGTGCGACCTCCCTTCGGCAGGTTCCCCGTATAAATCAATACACGCAATGAATAGTCGGTATAAGAGGTGAGTTGCACGACGCCCCCTCCCTTCTTTTATTCATTTTCATCTTGCTTTGTTTTAAAAAATCTCCACCGTTTTTCGTTCCCTCTTGATCCAGTTTTTTTAGCTTCGGTATGTGCTTGGAACAATGGATATAGCATTCCTCCACTTCGATCACCACCCAGCATTCCGCTTTGCTTCTTTCCGTTTCTTCAATGTCATTGATGATCTTGTCTGATATTTCTAATGTCGTTATTTCGTCTTTTTCATAAATTGAAGCGCTTCCGTTAACGTGTAATCCTATTTGATCCTCAAAGAAATCGATAAATAACAACCCTATATGGGGATTTTCAGTTATATTTCCTGAAATTTCCATAACCCCATTTCCCTTATATTCGGGATACATCAAAATATAGAAAAGTCATCCAAAGGAGTAAGTCTTTGCAACAAGCCGCAGCCCGTGTCACTTCTTGTTCTTCTTTTGCATTGACACGCTGGAGATAATGCCTCCGATTGCTACTACAGTAACGATAATGAAGATTTCAGTCATTGTCACCTTTCCTTTCCACAGAATTCTCAAAAATAATATAAACTTTAGTGGAATAGTATATAATTACACCATACCGCAAATTGAGACGCTCTAATTGAACAAGTGCTTCTTATCCAAAGATCCACGTTATTTTACTGAATCAATGATTTTCCTTGCCTCTAACAATGACAAATCGTACTCCTTCATCAATATCACAACTGTCTTTACCTCTGTAGTTGTTTCTAATAGTTTCTTAACTTCATGTTCCATATCCTTATAGTCTTTTGTCTTCTTTAAAATCCTATCATTCTCTTTTTTTCTAGTCATAACATTTCCTATCTTCCCTTCTGAAAACTCATTCTTATAGTTTTGTACCTTGATCATTCGATGTCTTTAGATCATTCTGTATTATTGCAAGCTAGTGATTCGTTTTCACATCTTTACTTCGTTCACAATTGACTCTTATTTTAGCTAAGGATTAGCAATTATTTATCATATATTGTTTTTTATTCCACAATTTGGGATAATGGCTAAGCCGCTTATCCTATTCAATCCCAAAATTACGAAGCAAAAAGGCATAAAGGTGATCCGCCTTAGCCGCGGGCATCTTCTTTCTTTGCTCACGCATGAACTCATGAATCGCATAAGAATAAGCATCATGTTCAGACATCACTGTTTTTTTCAGCAGCTTATCCGCTCGACGTTGAACGGCCATTACACATTCCAGTTGATCCATCACTGCTTCCCCCCTTTTGTTTATTTTGCCTTTGTGACTAGCCAGAAGCATCATAAAGTAAATCACTTATTGTTTGGGCCTTTCACAACGTCGAGGAGTGAGCAGGGCAGTTTTTGCCAATACATCTCGAATAAGCCTATTGAAGCAGCCATCCCCGTGAAATGTGATGGCATCAATCGTGCGATTGGTCATCGGAGCGTTCGCCTTAACTTCTCCATCTGTGACTTTGTATAGTTTATATTGCGTTTCTCCCGCTGATAACCCCTTCATAAAAATGCCATGGTCAAAGTCTGTGGCTTTTTTCTTAAAGTATAATCCTGACATATCTCCTGATTTACGACTCATATGCATCACCTTATTTTCTTCGCTTTTCGATATCCAAGCCCATTTTCCAGCAGCAAATTCTTCTTTGTTAAAAGGGTGTGCCTGACCAGAACCGATGACTGCTGAATCTATACCCAGAAAAGAAGTGGCTAAAGTTTCGCTAAGCGAGCCTTTAAAAAGATCCCCAAGCCATGTTTCTTTAAAGTTGACCATTATCAAATGCGTTATATGATGCGGTGTGATATATTCCTTTTTAAGATTATTGATATAAACCTCTGAATCATAAAAGGTATCAACTCCGAAATCATAAACTGTTTCCGTCCAAACGTTCGCGACTTTCTCCTGGAAAACCAATTTAGTTAATTCGTCATTCATAAATAATGTTTCATCTTTCCTCTCATCTGTTGCAGCTTTTAAAAATAGTATGTTCACTTTAACGTTTAAACGCATGACGTAATGATATACTTTTTTAAACGTGTGGAGACTAAATGCATCAACATCCATGACAAATAATACATTCTGAGTTTTATCGTTTATGTTATTCCGACACATATGACTCATTCCTTTCGCTTATCGCATATGTTCCTATCGCCGTTTTCTCATTCATTTTTACTGATTCTGATGAACAAGCTAGGAAAAAATCATTGAATCATAGCAATAACCTCCTGCAGATTTGAACAGCTTTGTTAACCACATGATCATTCTCCTTAAAATGCGCCCTCCATTTGCATAGGAAAGGCAAATCGTCTATCTACATAACCCCTTCTCTTGTTCTTGTCTTTTGCGTGAATGAATCAGACGTCGAAGCAACGCATCCAGAGGGCCTTTCTGCCCCCGTTTTTCCAAAACGATCGAGAATAAGACCCCAATTAACCAAGCGAATATGGCGATCAATGCTGCACCTGTAGCGTGGACCATCCCGCCTAACCCAAGTAAAGGCTCTGAGAGAATAATGGCAATAATGGTCGATTGAAGGATGTAGCAAGTGAGGGAACGTTTCCCTGCAGCTGCGAGCGCACGCGTGATCATTCCCGGTTTTTTAGATAATGGAATACTGAATAAGCCAAATAAAGCTGCATACCCAATCCCGCCAAAAACGCCTGTCAAAATTTGCACACCAAATAGCACACCCCCAACCATGGGATCCGGAGACCATACCTCACCTCCAATAAGCGCAACGGGGATCGCGCCAGCAACCGATACAAGAATACCAACGATAGAAACGACGGTTAGAAATTTGCGATGTTTCTCCGGTTGTAAAAGAAAGCCTTTTCTGCCTGCCCAAACACCTAACAATATGATGATGATAATTGGATAGAAAAGCAGACTCGTTAACATGCCGAATGGGTAAGAAATCAATCGTTCAACGATGCCTATTAAAGAGTAATCAGGCAATGCATAGGAGGCTGTATCATCCATAAAGAGCCCTAATCCCATAGCCATTGCAGTGATGATAAAAAACGGCGTGAGTAAAGCAGATGTTGTGAAAAGGGCTCGATTCGACCGATAAAGCAACCAGCTGATGAGTAAAATAGATAACCCATAGGGGCCAAGAATCTCGCCGCTATAAACGAACGTACCGTGAACGACCCCAAAAAGTAATAGAAACAAACCTCTACGTCGAATTAACTTTTTAATATCTGTTTCACCCATGCCCTTTTCCATTTGCCGATTAACGACGATTGCCAATCCCATCCCGAATAATACGGCAAACATTGGATAAGCTCTGCTATCCAAGAAAAGTAAACTTAAAAAATTTACGGTCTGATCCAACAATGTCCCGCCGGCTGGACGAGTATATACGCCGGTTTCTATATTGAACAGGTATGTTGGTGCATACGCCATGGCGATTAATAAAAGCATAAAACCCCTTGAAATGTCCGGAGCAAGCGAACGTTCTGAATAATCAGCAGCATTCATTTTGTTATTTTTCACATCATCACCCCATCAATCAATTTTCTTTTCAACAACAATTTAAGTTTGCTCATTTGATCATTCCTAAAACAAATATAATTCTCATGATTTTTTATTGTTCTAATTTATACAAGACTTCAATCATCTTTTTCTCAAGGAGAAGCGCAATTCCTCAAAGAATTGCGCCCCTTTCCCAAGAAAAACAATCCAACCAACAGAAGAAATATCTACCTCTACATTTTAATAGGCGTTCGTTTTGTCAATAGACGGATCAGCCAAATAGGAATCAGAATGACAAGCAATAATCCGGGAATGGTAACCCCTAACGGCAGAGATTCTACCATTGTAAATGTGTTCAACACAGGTAAATCCAGAGAAACTCTTTGCAGCGTATCTCCCAGTATTGAAATCATGATGGCCAAGGCAATAAATGCCAAGCCGGCTCCAACACCCAATCGGGAAAAACTTGCGCTGATCAACCAGCCAAGTAAATAAAACATAAAGATATTTAATGAAAAGACACCAATAGCCAAGAACCAGTTACTCGCGGGATCAACGTAAGGCGTTAAAATGAACGCCTGAACCGTATGGCTGACAATACTGCCAATAATATCGCCGATGACATGACCGGAAGCTTCGAATGCATTCAAAGCTGTATTAATATCGGAATCCCCAAGTTGAATGTTGGCGATATTGCCCATGATAAATCGTTCCAACAACGATAATGCGAGCGTCATAACAGGAATAAAAACAGCCATCCCAATGGAAGCGAGCAGTGTCCCATTAAAAAAATCTTTTCTTGTCACCCCATTTTGAACATAATGAGGAAGGGAGGTACTAAAAGTCATCCCTATGATAAACATGTAAATATTGGCCGCAATTAAAATCGACATGTAATAACCGTCAACGTCACTTCCCCCAAAAATGATTCGAATAATCTGAATGGCTAACATTACACCTAGAAATCCTAATGTCGAGTGTAATTGCGTCCGTAACATATCTGCTGTGACTTTAGGAAAATTAGACACTTGATTCATCCTCGTCTGTCCCCTTTGTCAAATGAATAAACAAATCTTGGAGTGAAACCGGTGTGACTTCAAGGCCTTGTTTCACTGCCATTTTCGTCTCCTCATCACTTAGTTCTCCATACACCGTTACCGCTTTTGTCTGCCCCAAATACTGTACATTAATCTGTTGCTTGGATTGGACAACGTCATCAACGATATCGGCATGACCGGTCATCGTGGCGCCCTTCGCAAGCAGCGCATCCGTTTCTTCTTGCAGAAGCATGTTCCCCTCGTGTAATATCACGACTTCATCAAACAAATAATCCATTTCAGATACGAAGTGTGTGGACAGAATCATGATTCTTGGATGGTTTTGTTGATCCTCCAATAATTCTTCGTAAAAGATATTTCTTGACGGCGCATCCATGCCAAGATATGCCTCATCAAATATTGTGATCGGTGTCCTTGCCACTAAACCCATGATGACATTGAACGCGGATTGCATCCCCTTTGAAAATTTACTGATCGACTTCTTTTTGTCAAGCTTAAACCGGTCAATCAGATAGTCTGCATAATCCATGTCGAAATTGGGTCTGTATCGCTCTGCAAATTCGAGGATAGACTTCGCATTTTCAGATTCATCACTATAATCCTTGTCATACATAAAAGCGATTTGCTGCATGATTTTGGCATTTTCAAACGGCTCTTCTCCATTAATGGCAATGGAGCCGGATGAGGATTCACGGAATGCTGCCATGATCGATAGCAGCGTTGTTTTCCCTGCCCCATTTCTGCCCAGCAGTCCATATATTTTCTCATCGCTTAACTCAAATGTTAGATCGTTGAGAGCTGTAAAATTGCCAAAACGTAAATGTAAATTTCTACTTTCAACCTTCATTCTGCACCACGACCTTTGACATTTTTTATAAATGTAATGATTTCATCTTCAGTGATTTCCAACTTTTCTGCCTCATGCACTAACTTCACAACATAATCTTCAACAAAGGATTCTTTTTGTTTTTGGATCAGTTTTTCTCTCGCCCCGACTTCAACAAACATCCCGAGCCCTCTCTTTTTATACAGAATCCCTTCATCAACAAGTGGATTAACCCCTTTAGCGGCAGTGACATGGTTGATTTTATAAAAATGAACAAGTTGATTTGTTGAAGGTGCTTGATCGCCTTCTTTTAGTTGTTCACTAATGATTTGATCCTCAATCTTTTCCCGGACCTGCACATAGATTGGTTTATCCTGGTCAAAAGGTTTTACCATATCGATCGCCCACTCTTTTTATTTATTATATACATATATGGTTATATACTTATGTATATAACCGTATCAGGGGCATATTCAATTGTCAACACATGATTTGTAAATAATATCCCATCCTTCACTGATTCCCTGTAAGAAAACGATTCATAAGCTTATTTTTCAAGATCACGACATAAAATAAATTCCGAACCCTATGAAAAAATTGGAACAATCCACATCGTTCTGTTCCTAAATATTGGCCTATAATAAAGTTAGACTAGAAAGTGGACAAGGAAAAAATTGACTAGGATATTATCAACCTCAATCTAAAAAGGACGTGTGTTCACAAATGGGAAAACATGCAAGCCAAGAGTTGGATAGGCTCTGCTATCCAAGAAGATGACGCTTAAAAAATTTACGGTGTGATCAAACGATGGACCACCAGCTGGACGAGTATATACGTCGACTTCTACATTGAACAGGTATGTTGGTGCATAAGCCATGGCAATTAATAAAAGCATAAAACCTCTCTTGCAATGTCTGGAGCAAGCGAACGTTTTGAAGAATCAACAACATCCATTTTGTCATTTTTACAATCCGCTCAATAAGATTTGATTGCAGTATAAATTGGATGTCTAATGAGAAGTAGTGACATTTGTCATTTCTTATGTATTACCGGAGACACTTTAAAAAAAATTTGCCTTAAAAATAAAAACGAGCGCTAAAACATTATTCAATGCAAGCGCTTGTTCGTGAAATATCAAAACTAACATTCGTCCATATTCGAATATAAAGTTTCTCACGATCATAGATTAAAGCTTTGCCATCATCCAAAAATAATGATTGTCCATCAATCGCTGACACCTCTTCATGATCAAAGCAATCCACGGAGCGATATAGTCCTTTTTTTTACTTCGAATCAAAAAGAAAGCGCCGATGCCTGCAATAAAAAATTTAGTGTAGAAAACAATTAGGTAGTTCGTATATACGGCCTCTTTTGACAATGTAGTAGCCGCATCCCAGTGAATTACGCTTAAGTACACACCAACCAAGCATACGATCAACGCAATTCCGGAAGCAATCCCAATATACTTGCGCCAATTTTCTCTCGGATTTTCCTGTGCCCACCCGAACTAAACTAAACATACCGAAAATTGCTGTGTACATCGCATAATCCTTTACATAATCCAGCTCCATACACACTCCCCCTACCATTTTAATTTATGATTAAACAATCATGATCTTTAAAGCAAAAGTGGCACAATCTTTATTTCCATTCTAGCTAACGCTCCTATCAGGAGGATTGATTACTAATTTTTTTCTTTCTTTTGTGACTTTCCAAACAAACCTAGTGCGGCAGCTATTGCAATCCCCATAGCGATCCAGACACCTGTGCTCACCATATCCCTCCTCGTTTTTCAATGTTAGCATGAATAAAGTGGACACTTCCAAAACAAGTGAAATCTTTATTATCAATTTGCGCTCCGTTTGCCTAAGATCAGAACTAAAACATAAATCTGTTCAAACTTAAATTCAAGCTTTCTTTCGCCAAAGAGTAATCGCTGTAATGATCATCCATAAATAAACAGATCCATAGAGGATTCGTTGCAAAAGACCAAAGAGATCGATAAATGAATATAAAGACATAAGTATCAGGGCTGTTGTGGTAATCAGCGCACAAATGAATGTCCAAACCGATAACTTTGGCATTTCTTTGCGAATGGACAAAGCAATCAAAATTAAAGCTGGTATTTGAACAATCATCCCTGGAATGGAGGGAAGGGTATGCCAAAGAAAATTTACATCAGCAGGAAAGATACCAGCCATTGTATAACTGAAACCAAAGATGATAAGAAAAATGGTAGCAATTCTGGTTTTTCGATTATCCTGCCAAAATTGGTGTAAGAAAATTGCCCCAACAAAAATCACAATACCTGTAAATGTAAACGTCCAATTCATCAGTAAATGATAGGGTGAACAGATTTCCAAAGATGAAAGCACATATGTATCGGTTCCACACGTCGTTACACCAAGATCACTCATAGGCTGTTCAAGAAAATTATACGGGGTCGTGGTCGCTTGAATAACGAGGTAATCGATAATGAAATATACACTTAGTGATATCCAGCATATAAAACCAATCTTAGCCGTTATAGCGCGTTGATGCCTAAGTAAAAGAGCCGCGCATATAGCAAAAATGGCTAACGAAGCCATTAAGAAATAAGGTAGAGCCATACTATTCACCCCGACTGTATAAATATCCAGAATTCAATTAAAGCGCCGATAGCAGCATAGCCTTTATTCATGCATGGATTGTTTTAGGAATTCCTTTATTTTTCCCCATCCATCTATTGTTGCCCTGGCATTCGCTGACTTTGTCCCACCGAAGTTTATTGCCATGCCTTTGCCCAACTGCATAATGATGTTACTTGGAATCGAGGGAAAACTGTACGGAAAAGCCAAGAAATGACCGGCTGCTTCGTAGAAAAGGTGTTTGTGTTGATAGTGATGATTCGATAAACGCTTCTCCATCATTTTGATAAATTTCTCGGATGGCCATAATTGGTCATCACTCCCGGAGATCGTCAGAACAGAAGCATGGATATTTTCCACACGAATCCGTGCATCTTCTATTTTCTTTTCATCTTTCATCGTACGACTCCAAATGGATAAGAAAGAAGATGGACGCTTGAATATCCAATTAAAGAACGTGGAGAAAATCATGGAGGGAGGATAAGAAAATTTCATATAAGGTAAATCCTGTCCATTGAATGTCCATGAAGGAATGGGAGCAAATGTGCTGTTTTTCATCCCCGATGTGACATAACTGCTTGGTGAAACTGCAATCACGGCTTTATATTCATCATAAGTCGCGCCCAACAGAAGAGCCAGTTCTCCTCCTCTTGAGAATCCGATCACTGATACTTGTTGATTCACAAATGGATGTTTTTTTAACCACTGGGTAGCTTTTTCAAAATACTCTAAAGGAATTCTTTCTAAGTTATCCGGGACGTTTTGCGTACCAAAATAAGCCAATGACAGTACCATATATCCATAAGAAGCTAACAGAGCTGCAGCCGATTCCAAATAACCCCCATCCGATCCGCCTAAAAGTAACACGCCCGGGTATGTTCCTTCCTTCGCCGGATGATATAAAACCGCTGTGAATTCATTTGATTTTATGACTTCTTTTTTTATATCTTCTCTATAAAAGTGACGGGTTATCTTAGCCGTATTGAGAGTTTTTTCCGATATTTCCAAAGAAAGATCCACCGAAACTGAGCTTGCATTTTGTTTGTCAAAAAAATCACCATGTTTCGAATGTCGTTCTTCCATAGACCAAAATAATCCAAAGCTGTCGATATCGTTATACGACCCCTTTACAGGTTTATCATGAGAAACTGAAACCACCCCATCTTTATTTGTTTGAAAAGTGGCTTCTGATTCAAAATTCTTCCCCTCGTCGTCGAGCATTTTTGCCTTCAGTGTAATCATTTCATTTGGTTCACAGTTTATCACTTTTATATGAATCTCCTCATCGATATAAGAATGAAGTTTATCGATGATGATCGCGGGTCTTTCTTTCACCGAAAGAACAGCTCCTTCTAAGGCCTGTATATTTCTTTTCTTTCTTTTATTGAAATACCGAAAATTAATAGTTCACACCATTTTCAAGTGCCATAGCTTTATAAGCGCGCAGAACATATATATTGAGGTAGCAAGTGCTCCTCCAATGCCTGCTATAGCGTAAGCAGAAGTCCAATGCGCATCCCCCTGTTATTCCAGAATTGCGTTCGTTAATTGCAAAGCCTCACTTAAAAGCAATCGTTTTTTGGGCTATTTAAAAACTAATGTATTGCCAACTAATGATTACATAAAACGCTCCTGCCAGTATGATACATACAGAAAATATTGTGATCTTTCCTGCCCTAGACATCTTTTCCAACCATCCTGTTTTTTTAAGATCCTCTTTAAAGATGCAATAACCTCCGTAAGTAGCAGCAACAATTATAAGTAAAGCCATTAATGGGTGAACCACGAAAACACCTCCTAGCACTACTACACTTATTCAATTAAATGGCCGATTGTTGAACATCTTTATTGTATCAAATACGGATTCTTAGAACCACTAACCACCAATCTCCTTTTCTCCAAATTTGCATAAAACTTTCAATTTAATATAACACCAACCTCCCTACCCCGAGACCACCATGCAAGACTAGTAATATAGGCAAAGAATTATCTGTAGTATCTATCATTAATCTCAACGTATTCTTTTAACAAAGGGATACCAGATCGATGCCTTTTTTCTTTTCATTCCATTAGTCTGGACATATTACCGCAGGTCTTTCAGCACTGATCTTCACTTTCAGGTTAAAAAAATGACGCTTTTACAGTAAATAAGTGCAGAACGGCTGAAATAAGTGATCACTTTTGGGTGTGGCGCCAAATAATCAAAAATCGACTAACTTTTGGCGCCACCCGGCGTTTGTGACGCCAAATAATCAAGAGCCGACTAACTTTTTGGCGTCACCCGGCGATTGTGGCGCCAATACTGAGCTTTTTACGTCAAACGAAAGCATGGGCGGAACGTCATTTATAAAACCAAGGGTGTGAGCGATGATTTAAACCCATATACACTAGTAATCGGTTTCAGTGTAGATGTTTATATCAAAGTTAACAAAAACCGCATGAAATCAAGGTTTTTCGTCTGATTTCATGCGGTTTATTCAACTTATCCCATCATGCTTCAATCCCGAATATTTTTTTTACCTTCGCAAGAAATCCTTTTTTTGGTTCAATGGAAAGGAGGGGGACGGATTCCCCGAGGATGCGTCTGGCAATGTTTCGATACGCGAGTGAGGCGGTTGTGTTCGGGGTTGTCGCTACGGGCTCACCTTTATTGGCGGCACGTAAAACATTTTCATCATTAAAGACAATGCCGAGAAGATCGATGGCCAACGTGGCCGCGACATCGTCCACATCCAACATTTCCTCAGTTTCATCTTTCGATGTATTTGTACGAACACGGTTTACAATCAATTTCGGCGAAGGGATATCCTCTTGTTCCAATAAACCAATAATACGGTCGGCATCGCGGACAGCTGATGTATCAGGAGTAGTAACGACAATTGCTTGATCGGCGCCGGCGACCGCGATGCGAAACCCATGCTCGATGCCGGCCGGAGAATCGATAATCAGGTAATCGTAATTTGGTTTTAATTCATTAACAATTTCCTCCATTTGCTCCGGCGTGACTGCTGATTTTTCCTTGGTTTGCGCCGCGGGGAGCAAGTGCAGACAATCGAAACGTTTATCCCGGATCAGCGCTTGTTGAACTTTACAGCGTTCTTCCAGAACATCTACCAGATCATAAATGATTCGATTTTCCAACCCCATAACAACATCAAGGTTTCGCAGCCCAATATCGGTATCTAGCAGGCAAACTTGTTTTCCTTGCAATGCCAAAGCCGTCCCAATATTCGCCGATGTCGTTGTTTTTCCAACGCCGCCTTTTCCTGATGTGATGACGATAGCCTCTCCCACAACGTTTCCCCTCCTTATTCTGGCTCTTCATTAAAATCTATCGTTGATCTCAGTAAATAATTATGGCAATGACATTTAGCTAGCTACGGAAAAACATGCAGTGTTTTTCCGTAGTGATTATCATAGTGCATAACCCGTTTGCCAACCATAGATTTCGGAGTTGGCCCCCTATTCTCTGTCTTTATTTCTTTGTTTTCGCAGCTCCGCTAAACTACCCATCGGGTGAAATTCAATCGCTTGTTGTTCCTTATCGACGTATGCATAACGAGGCCACGTGTACGTAGCTTCTTTCGCCAATTCCTCGCGCGTTAATTCGGTTAAGTATAAATGATCTGCAATCATCATTTGGGAAGGCGCCAATATCGCGGCTGCAACCACCGCTTCATTGTTTCCTTCCGTTCCGGCACGGGCCGTTCCTTTCAAAGCTCCCAACACGAACACATCCCCGGTAGCTTCAACCGTTCCTCCGGGATTCACGTCCCCGAGAATTAAAGCGTCCCCTTTCACACTCAGCACTTGACCGGAGCGAACGAGGTGGGGATAGGATTGGATTTGGTTATCTTCCTTTATTTTCATGGCTTCCGCCATTGTGATCACATCAGAGACAATTTCGCTAACGATGATCGCGCCCGACTGTTCGATCGTGGAACGGATTTCTTCCCGTTGCCCGTCATCCACGTAGCGCTTCCCTACATGGACACGTACATGCACTTCTTTATTTTGTTCATTCCCGTTCATGTTTTCCGTCATTTTCGCGCTTAGCTCGTCCATTAGTTCAGTGTAAGCGCACCGGTCATCAAGATGAACGATTAGCCCTTCTTTTGTCCCTTTTATCGTTACGAATTGATTTGAATAGCCCGTTTTCACTCGCTCACCCCGATTCATTTCAGGTCTTAGCTATGTCGTCCTTTTGATAGTTTCGATGTTTGTTGTGCTTTTTCCTTCTTCTTTCCTATAACGATGCTTTCTTAAAACGGTCTTCACGTTCCAATCTGTTAAAAATTTTTCGCATCGGGAACATGATCAAAATACCGAAAGCGCCGTTTAGTAAAACGGAGGGCAACCAACGTTGCCAAGCAAAGTCTCCGAAGGCAGCCGACGTATAGCCAATCCCTTGATAGATACCGTAAGTTAGCAGCTCCAAAGCGCTGACAGCAAGCACGATCACCAGCAATACAAGCATTGGCCGGTTCCTTACCGATTCATAGGAGACACCGCCCATATAGGCAAGGAAGCCGTATGAGAACATATATACACCGATCAATGACGAATAGACCACATCTTGAAAAAGACCGGTGATACCCCCATAGATGAGTCCGGTTAACGCCCCTTTGTACATGGATATGATAACGATCATCACAAATGCGAAGCGCGGAACCCATACAAATTCATCTGTCGGCGGGACCAATACCTGAAACCACGTTCCTTCAATTAAAAATACAACGGCGATGAGGACGGGGAGCAAATAACGCATCAATCCGGGCTCCCTTCAGGCTCAAGCTCCACCGGTTCCTCGACCTCTTCAGTTTCCGCTTCTTCTTCCTCAAAGTCTTCAAGTGCGGGGCTGTTACGGTCAAGCACCATGACATGTTCGATATTGTGATAGTCAGCGGCCGGCTCCACAAAAGCATTTAACGTTAGGCCGTATTCGTCGGTCTCCACTCCTGTGACTTCTCCGATGGGAAGGTCGGCGGGAAACCCAAGTCCTCCCAGCCCCGAGGTTCTTACTTCCTGTCCCTCTTCGAGCTCGGTTTCTGCGTCAATTGTGCTAAGAATAAACGCATCTTCTTCCTCGTCCCAACCTTCGATGAATCCATAGGCAGGATCTTCATCTTCGATGGCTACCATCGCGGAGATCCTATTCATGCGCTCTCCGTCGGATAACAATTGTACTTGGGAGGTAAACATTCCGGTATGTTGAACACGGCCAATCAATCCACCTGCGGAAATCACCGCCATATCATTTTCCACCCCATGTTGGGAACCACGGTTAATCCCGATCGTTTCAGTCCAGCGGTCCGGCTGGCGTTCAATCACAAGGGCCGTCAAACTCGAATAATCGCCCAAGCTTTCCTCCATTTCCTGCGCTTCCTGCAAACTGGCATTTTCTTCCCGCAGCCCCTCAACTTCTGAAGACAGAAATGCATAATCATCCATCTGGGATTTCAATCGTTCATTTTCTTCATAAATATTTACGATATCAGAGATATCATTAAAAATACCGCTGAAAAAGTTCGCCGGACGTTGAAAAGCAGATTGAACGACACCGACGGAATCATTAATAAATTGCTCGGGCCACGTCACTTCTTCTCGTTCATTCAACGTCAAACCGACTAAAATAACAAGGACAATAATACTGACCATAAGCAATATCAAACGTTTATTAGAAAAAAAATGGGGCATGGACGACACCTTCTAGATTGATCTTCTTGAACAATCTCCGTTATTCCGGAGGTCAGATTTCAGAGGCCAGAAGTCGGAAAAGGGCTTTTCAGGCTCTTCCAATTTCCGGATTCCGATGCTAGTGCCGGCATTGCCACAGGACAAAGTGGCCATTGCCGGCGTGCGTTAAAAGTCTCAGAGAGGGATGTCCCCCTCTGATGGAAGTTTTCGTCATTTACGGTTCGACCGTGCGGTGATTCCGGCGCGAGATCGAAACAGATGAAGATTCTCTAATGCTCTGCCTGTTCCCAACGCAACACAATCCAACGGATTCTCTGCAACAAGTACCGGCATATCCGTCTCCTCACCGAGCACTTTATCAAGGCCGTTTAAAAGAGAGCCGCCACCGGTCAGCACAATGCCCCGATCCATAATATCCGCGGCCAACTCCGGCGGTGTCCGTTCGAGCGTTACTTTTACAGTCTCCACAATGGTATTGACGGTATCGCTTATCGCGTGGGAAATCTCATCCGATTGAATCGTTATCGTTTTTGGCAACCCGGTAACAAGATCTCGTCCACGAATATCCATACTGCTCACGTTTTCCAATTTGTCCGCTGATCCAATTTCCATTTTTAAACTTTCACTCGTGCGTTCACCAATCATGAGATTGTATGTCTTTTTAATGTATTGAATAATTGCTTCATCCAACTCATCTCCGGCCACACGGATCGACTGACTGGTCACAATTCCGCCAAGGGAGATAATCGCCACTTCCGTCGTACCGCCACCGATATCAACGACCATGCTCCCGGTCGGTTCCCACACCGGAAGATCTGCCCCGATTGCGGAAGCAAACGGTTCTTCAATCGTGTACGCCTCGCGGGCACCTGCTTGTTTTGTCGCGTCTTCCACCGCTCTTTTTTCCACGGCAGTAATTCCCGAAGGCACACAAACCATGACATTCGGTTTACGTGTGAATATGGAGCGGCTTTTCTGTGCTTGGCGAATAAAATATTTCATCATTGTCGCGGTCGTATCGAAGTCGGCAATCACGCCGTCTTTCATCGGCCGGGTTGCTACAATGTTTCCGGGGGTGCGTCCAATCATATTTTTCGCATCATCACCGACAGCTTCAATCGTTTGTGAGTCCGAACGAATCGCAACGACGGAAGGCTCTCTTACAACAACCCCTTTTCCTTTTACGTAGACGAGCGTATTCGCCGTTCCTAAGTCAATCCCTAAATCCTTTGAAAAACCACCAAACATCTATGTATCTCCCTTCATTATTACCCTGCTTATTATTTTATCCCTGTTCATTATTGTCGCTTCATCAAAAAAAACGTTACACTTCTTCATTTTATTGAAAATGATGCTCCAAACACAACCCTAAAATCGTTGTGATTCCATCTAAAATTCCCCTATACATTATACGCAATATCTTCCGAAAAACATAGCATTTCACCAAGCTTTCATAAATTTCCTTAATTCGTCACACTCTCATCTATATTCCGGATGAAAAGAGTCGGGGATAACAACTGGGGAAACGAGCAATACGGGAACTTTTGGACCAATCACTGATTTCAATCATTTCTAAACGATTGCATCGCTTTTCCTACATGATCTTTCACAATCACGCGAGACAATATAAAAGGCCACCTCCGGGGCAGCCTTCGTTGCTGTATCGTCGTCTATCCGCAACATTTTTTGTATTTCTTTCCGCTTCCGCAGGGACACGGCTCGATGCGTTCAATTTTTTCACTTTTTAGCCGGGTTCTTCTTTTGGTGCAGCATTGCTTTTTGCTATTTCTGTATTATAGCATTTTACTCTTTTGTGTGTAAGTGATCTGTTTGTAATTATCCATTTTATTCCAAAAATAGACCAGTGCCATATGCACTGGTCAACTGCCTATACTAAGGAATAATCCCATGTTCACGTAAGCTAGTATAACGTCGGTCGCCAATGATAATATGATCCAACACTTCAACACCAAGGACTTTGCCGCATTCAACGAGACGCTTCGTGACTTCACGGTCTTCCTTGCTCGGGGACGGATCACCGGAAGGATGATTATGCAAACAAACGATGGAAGCCGCCGACCGCCGCAGCGCTTCTTTGAATACTTCCCGTGGATGGACTATCGAAGCATTTAGGCTACCTATAAACAGTGTTTTTTTGTGCAACACCTGATTTTTCGTATTTAGATAAATGGCCACAAAGTGTTCTTGGGTGAGAAAACGCATTTCTTCCATGACGTAATCGGTGACGTCTTCGGGGGTTTTGATAGAATACCTTTCTCCTTGGTGCGTGGTGTGGATGCGTTTTCCAAGTTCCAGCGCTGCAAGCAATTCGATCGCCTTCACTTGCCCGATGCCTTTTATCGCCTGCAATTCTTCGAGACTGGCTTCTTTTAGCATCATGATGCCATCGAATGCGGAAAGAAGACGGTGCGCCAACTGCAAGACGGTTTCACTCGTCGTTCCCGTTCGTAACAAAATAGCGAGAAGTTCCTGATTGGAAAGGTGATCGGCCCCTTCTTGAACGAGCCGTTCACGGGGCATTTCTTGGAGCGGAAGGGTGGGTTTTGTCGCGGAGGATTGTGTCAATTCTTCACCTCATTCATGATTTTTCCATTGGAAATAAAACGAAACTTCCATCAAAACAAACAGTTTATCAGCCATTTTCAACTTTACTGCTTTTGGCTCCTCCAAAATCACGAGCGCTCGCCACCAGGATAAATTTGAAAATCTCTCAGGACGCGAACTACTTTCGCAATAGGCAAACCGACGACATTATAATAATCACCGGCAAATCTTTCGACCAAGCGAGCGCCTTTGCCTTGGATGCCGTAGGCGCCGGCTTTATCCATCGGTTCGCCTGTTTCAACATACGCTTGGATACACTGCTCGCTTAAGTGATGAAAATAAACGTTCGTCTTTTCCGTCCATGCACGTGTTTTTGTTCCCTGTTTTATGCAAACACCGGTATACACCTCGTGTTTCTTTCCGGACAAATGGGTAAGCATACGGACAGCATCGCTTTCATCCATCGGTTTCCCGAGCAAACCGCCATCGATGGCCACGATCGTATCCGCCGCGAGGATGACAGCATCCGGATAGCGATTGTATACGTCAGCAGCTTTAGCCGTTGCCAATTGAACGGCATTATCCGCAGGCGTTTGTTCATCATTGATTTTTTCTTCTATATTACTGATCGCGACGGTATATGCATAGCCGCTCTCGTTTAATAATTGCTGTCGGCGCGATGAAGCAGACGCTAGAATCAACATCGTTTAAAAACTCCGTTCTTCTAGTAACTATTCACCCAGTTTTCGAAAGCTAACGTTGCTTCCATCCAGGCTTCGTGTTCCTCGACGTTTCCTTCCTCGTGCAAAGCTTGGATCGTTTCTGAAAAACGCTCGTCTCCTTCTAGTAAATCCATATCGATCGCCGCGAGCGCGCGTTCCGCTTCTTCCCGATCTCCACTCGGGCTAGTCGCATCTAACCCGGTTAATAAAGCTTCTCCTACATCACTTGCCAGTTGTTCTGTCTCTTCATCCATTCCTTCTGCTGCGATCGGAACCGATAATGTCTTCACATAGCCTTCTAACCCTTCTTCGTTTATTTCCGGGATCATCTCGTCTTCTGCTTCGCCCCGGGCAGTCATTCCAACATACAAATAAATCATCTCTTCGTTTTCATCCTCATGCAAGAGCGCCGGAAAATCTGCTTCGGAAAATACCTCTTGCATTTCCTGTCCGGCTTCATTCGTGGAAAATGCCCCTGCCTGTACAATATCCAACTGCATTTCTTCCATACCCTCTTCTTCGTCAACAGCAATGGAGCCGGATTGAGCGTCAGAAGTACTGCCCGCTGTGCCGGCATCGGGAGTCAGCGAAAAATTTGTCGCTAGTTGGAGCAAAGGGAGACCAAACATTAACCCAAGAATTAAGGCCGCGGCGATGGTTACGGGCATTTTAAGATGCTTGAATGAACCCCCTTTTTTTGATCGGGGAACTTCCGGCTTCTTTTTTTTCCGATGAAGGGGCAACCCGGGACTGTCTGTTAACGGTTGACGGTCCCGCTCTGCCCATTCTCTCCGTTTTTCGCTAAGATCGGCTACTTCACGTTGCCCCCTCCCTACGGTATAGTTTTCCTTGATGCCGCTTCCAAATTCTCCGCCGGAAGAGGTGGCCCCGATATCTTTTTGCTTCGTCACTGTTTGCCTCGGTTCTTTTGGTTCCTTAACGGTCTGCGCTTTCTCGGTGCCGTGTTTGTTCTCATCCTCCCGACCTTCATGATTCTCTTCGTTATTCGTTACTTCCCGGCCGTTTATCTTAAAGGTTATTTTGCGGTGGCCTTGTCCCATTTCAGCCTCCTCACCATCCGTCTTCTGATGACTCACCTTATCACAGATGCAATCAGAAGGATGATGAGTTTTGTCAATAAGCATTTGCGACTGTCCGACAAAATAACGATTTAATGCATTGGATACAAACTCCAAACCGAATCTCCGAATAATAGAACGGTCACCGCCGCTAACGCAATGCTCGGAGCAAACGGGAAGGGTTGGCCTGTTTGCAAACGACCGATTGCAAATGCCACCAAACCGATCAATGTGCCGAAAAGTGTCGAGAGAAAAAACACGAGCAACAAATCCCAAAAACCGAACGCGAGACCGAGCACAGCAAAAAATTTAACGTCTCCGCCACCGATTCCTCCCCCGCTTAAGCGTAAAATGAAATACAGGATGACAAAGATGATTGCTGCGGCCAAAAACGGACTCCACCAAGGTTCATGGGGATCGATGAAAAGACGGATCACAACGAACAGCGAGGCAAAAAAGAGAAGAATAACGTTTGGAATTCGCATATAACGTAGATCGGTGATGGTAACGATGATAACGAGAGAAAGGACGAGGAACGCGACGAGCATTTCAGTCGAAAAGGGGTAATAGCGAACGTAAACAAGAACGAAGAGAAAAGCAGTGGAAATCTCCGCAATGAAATATTGCGAAGGGATAAGCGCGGAACAATAGCGGCAGCGGCCCAACGTAGATAGGAAGGAAAAAACGGGAAAAAGATCACGTGCCTGCAATGTCGATTGACAATTGGGGCATACGGATCGGCTCCAAGCGATCGGCTTCCCCACCGGCACGCGTACACCGACAACTTGGAAAAATGATCCGAACACAAGCCCCAGTATCAAAATAACAACCACTTCAGGAAGCAAAAGGAACCTCTTTTCTTAAACCCCGATATAACCAACCACTCTACTTATCACTATTCGCCGTTCCCTTTCATTTTCCTGCATTTTTTTCATAAAAATTTTGCCGCACGTCCGAGATAAAGTATAAAGAGCCGGCAAACACAATGATATCATTCGCTTTCGCACGTTTGATCAGTTCATTGTACCCTTTTTCCCAATCGTCAAAGACTTCCGTATCCGGCGAAACGTGCCTAGGGTCTGCTGCTCTTGGATGAGAAAATGTCGTTGTGATAAAGCTTGCAGGAGCCAAAGAGAGCAAAGGAGCAAACAACGTTGACGGATCTTTTTCTTTAGTGAAAGCTGTTAAAATATGAAGCGTTCGGTCTGGATATACCTCTGCAAGATAACGTGCCAAATGTTCGATGCCTTCCGGATTATGCGCGCCATCCATGAGCACGAGCGGGGACGCTTGTACTTTTTCAAGTCGCCCCGGCCAAAAAGCTTTTGCCAACCCTTCCGCAAGCAATTGTTCATCAATCGGAAAGGAACGGTAGACGCGCAGATAATCGGCGATCATGACAGCAAGGGCGCCATTTTTCAGCTGATGCTCCCCTCGCAGGAACACACGCAGATTCTGATAGCAATGAAACGGCGTGCGTACGGAAAATGTCCCTCCATCTTCATCCATGGATCCATCGATCAGTTCAAAATGCTCTCGGAGCGCGTAATACGGCGCGCGCATCTCCACAGCTCGCGCGCGGATGATCGTTGACGCTTCCGGATCCTGACAAGCAGTGATCATCGGGACGGCAGGTTTGATAATCCCTGCTTTTTCTTTGGCGATATCGGTGATTTCCGAACCAAGAATATGCATATGGTCTTTCCCGACGTTCGTGATCGCGCTTAGCATTGGTTGAATGACATTCGTCGAATCCAAACGCCCGCCAAGCCCCACTTCCCATAAGACGATATCGGGAACGGCAATTTTGGCAAAATACCAGTTCGCAATCACGGTTAATATTTCGAACTCTGTCGGGGGTCCCCACTCCGTATTTTCAAGAGCAACCGCGTGGGGTCGAACGGCACGTGCCGCTGAAATAAAATCTTCTCGCGGGATGGGGGTGCCGTTAACGCTGATGCGCTCTTCAAATTGAATGATGTAGGGGGACGTAAACGTTCCTACCGTTAGCCCCGATGCTTGTAAAATCGATTGTACATACGTGAGCGTTGACCCTTTTCCATTCGTTCCGCCGATATGGACCGACAGGAGACGGCGCTCGGGATGGTCGAGTGCCGCCAATAAGTGTTCGACACGCTCGAGCCCCGGCTTTATCCCGAATGGACGATGGCTTTTTAACCACGTCAGCACTTCATCAAATGTGTCCATCCATGCTTGCTCCTTATTTGTTTTTCGCTAACTCATTCATTTGTTCCAAAATCGTTTTGCGTTTCTCAACATAATCCGCGTGCTTTGCGCGTTCCTTTTCTACAACGTCGGCTGGGGCATTCGTTACAAAACCTTCGTTGGCAAGTTTTTGATCCAAACGCTCGACTTCTTTATCCATTTTTTCTTTTTCTGTTTGCAGCCGTTCCAGTTCCGCGTTGATATCGACGAGCCCGGCTTGCGGAATATAGAGTTCCACGCCGCTTAACACATGGGAAATTGCCTGATCCGGCACTTCGAGGTCCATGCTGATTTCCAGCGTTTCCGGGTTACAAAAATTTTCTAGATACGGTTGCCCGCGCAACAATCGTTCTTTTGCATCCTCAGAGGTCGGTTTTAAATGGAGCGGGATTTCTTTTCGTGGCGGAACGTCCATTTCCGCCTTGGTGTTGCGAACCGTGCGAATGACCGTTTGATACAATTCCATATCCGTCAGCGCTTCTTCATCGATCCATTGTTCATTTGCCTTCGGCCACGCTGCGCGTGTTATCGTCTCTCCATCGTGCGGAAGGTGCTGCCAAATTTCTTCGGTTAAGAAGGGCATGAATGGATGCAAGAGGCGCAATGTTTCATCAAGCACATGAGCGAGCACCGAGCGTGCCGTCTGTTTTTCTTTTTCATTTTCTCCGTAAAGGGGGAGTTTGGCCATTTCAATATACCAATCGCAAACATCATCCCAAATGAAGTTGTAGAGCGCCCTTCCGGCCTCACCGAATTCGTAGCGATCCATCATTTGGGTCACGTGAGAGATGGTCTGTTGCAATTTCGTGAGAATCCAACGGTCGGCCGTTGCCGTCACTTCACCCAAGTCAATATCCTTATGAGCCATTCCTTCCATATTCAGGAGCGCAAACCTAGAGGCGTTCCAGATCTTATTGCCGAAATTCCAGTTTGCCGTCACCTTATCCCATTGAAACGTTAAATCGTTCCCCGGGGATGTACCTGTTGCCAATGTGAAGCGCAACGCGTCTGCCCCATATTGTTCCACAACATCCATCGGGTCTACCCCGTTGCCGAGGGATTTGCTCATTTTCCGTCCTTCTGAGTCACGCACAAGCCCATGGATTAGCACATCTTGAAACGGACGCTCGCCCGTAAACTCCAAACCTTGAAAAATCATGCGGGAGACCCAGAAAAAGATAATGTCATAGCCGGTCACAAGCACATTGGTCGGATAAAAATGTTGAAAATCTTCCGCCTCTGTCTCCGGCCAGCCCATCGTAGAAAACGGCCATAACGCTGAGCTGAACCACGTGTCGAGCACATCTTCATCTTGCTCCCAGTTTTCGCTGTCGGCGGGCGCTTCTTTTCCGACATGCATCTCTCCAGTTTCCTTATGGTACCAAGCCGGAATGCGGTGTCCCCACCATAGCTGCCTGGAAATGCACCAATCGCGAATATTTTCAAGCCATTGCAAATACGTATTTTCAAAGCGAGGTGGGACGAAACGGACTTTTTCATTTTGGTTTTGCAGATCAATCGCCGCTTGTGCCAACGGTTTCATGTCCACGAACCATTGGGTGGAGAGATACGGTTCGACGACTGCCCCTGAACGTTCGGAATGGCCAACAGCGTGCATGTGCGTCTCGACATGAAACATCGTGTCCGCCGCTTGTAAATCCCGGACGATCGTTTTGCGACACTCAAATCGGTCAAGCCCCTGGTAATCGCCGGCGTTTTCATTCATAACACCCGCTTCATCCATCACCAATACGCTCGGAAGATCATGACGCTCGCCCATCTCAAAGTCATTTGGGTCATGGGCAGGTGTTATTTTCACCGCTCCCGAACCAAATTCCCGGTCTACGTAGTCATCAGCGACAATCGGGATTTCCCTTTCAACGATCGGTAAAATAACCGTTTCCCCGATAAGCGATTGATAGCGTTCATCATCCGGATGCACCGCGACTGCCGTATCTCCGAGCATCGTCTCCGGACGGGTTGTCGCCACTTCAATATGGCCTTCGCCGTTTTTCAATGGGTACTTCATGTGATACATTGCGCCTTCGACCTCTTTATATTCCACTTCAATATCGGAAAGTGCCGTTTGGGCCGTTGGGTCCCAGTTGATAATATACTTGCCGCGGTAGATGAGGCCTTTTTCATAAAGGCGAACAAAAACCTCCCGCACCGCATTGGAAAGATCGTTTTCCAGCGTGAATCGCTCTCGCGTATAATCAAGGGACAGTCCGAGCGTTGCCCACTGTTCACGAATAAAATTAGCATACTCTTCTTTCCAATCCCAGCTGACGTCAAGAAATTTCTCACGTCCGAGATCATGGCGGTTTTGTCCTTTGTCTCTCAGTCGGGCCTCCACCTTTGCTTGGGTGGCAATGCCGGCGTGATCCATCCCCGGCAGCCAAAGCATATCACGGCCTTCCATCCGTTTTTGGCGCGCAATAATATCCTGAAGCGTCACATCCCACGCATGCCCGAGATGAAGACGGCCGGTCACATTCGGAGGGGGGATCACAATCGAAAAAGGTTCTCCTTTGCGCTCTCCCACTGTCGTCGCTTCAAAATAACCATTATTTACCCAGAACGGATACCATTTCGTTTCCGTCCGTTTTGGATCATACTTCTTTTCCATTTCAACCATTATTAAAGCCTCCTTAGATTAGAAAACTTGGCTTTTCGCCAAGCTATTATGGCGAAAAGTTTTAGTTGCACTTATGTAGGTAAGAAAGTTGATTATAATTTCTTGCCTACCAAAAAAAGCGCTTCCTCCCTCAAAGGACGAAAGCGCTCGCGGTACCACCTTTGTTTATGAACGATGATTCATACACTCGGATAGCTGTAACATTGCCAACGGCCGTTCTTACTTTTATTCGGAACAGCAGCTATACAGACGACTTCAGCACGAGCGCCCTCGGGAACCTTCCAGCCGTGGATTCCTTTTCTGTAGAGGGATCAGTGCCTACTCCTTCCGTTTCATTGCTTTTGGATTACCTCATGATTTTCCTTTATTCTACGCAACGGAAACAATTTCGTCAACGAAGGAAATAAAAAGGTATCAGCCCATCTCCCTCACACATAGGATGTATTAATAATCGGAAAGGGGAAGGAACCTGATATGGCACGCCATTATTACAAACCACCACCCGGTTACGGGAAAAAGCGCCCGCCTGTGTTTTTTAAGTGGCGATATGCCGCCGCACAAATTTTATTGATCATTATTTGCTTTCAAACGATCCGTACGATTTTTTTGCCCACAACGTTTGATGTGCTTCTTTTAGTCATCCTTGTTTCTTCTTATTGGTATTTCCGAAAAAAACCATATTGATACGTTTCTCGTATAAGCCGGTGAAATGTGCCTTGGCGCGTTTCCACGCCACTCCCTCGTGGAGACCAAATTCGTAACATTCCTTCGTTTTCAGGCTCCATAACCCTTTCATGAAGACCGAAAGCTTGTCTACTTTTCGTTTTCGGACACTATAAACCGTTCATGGCGACCGTACGCCCAGCTTTTTTCATTTTCAGGCATCATGGTTCGATTGTTTGCAAAGGGCTTGGCGCCTACATAAAAAACGACCATGCCGGACTAGTACTGTGTTTCAGGAATGCTTTCCCGGCACAGCCCACTAGTGCAAGGTGGCTTAATTAACCGATCACGGGGACAGTTGGAAAGAAGTTCGGTCGGCAACGCTTCTGGTTCCCTAACGGACAATTTACCGCATCATGGCGACCGAAAAAGCGGTCGGTTCTCATGTTCGGTCGCCATAACCGTTTTATGACGACCGTAATGGCCTGAATCGAAAGAATTCAGGTGTCATAGCCGCTTCATGATGACCGAAAAGGCTTGTATCGAAAGAATTCGGTCGGCATAGCTGCCTCATGGCGACCGAACGAGCGATTGGCTGTCGTGTTCGGTCACCATGAACCGTTTCATGGTGACCGGGGAATCCTGCTTCGCAAGAAGACATTCGGCCATTGACGATAGCCTTTGATACCTTAACTCGGGCTGTGGAAGTTAAATCCAATCGATCACTAACCCCAGTTTGAAGCCCTAATCCGGTCTTCCGATCGTCGGTTTGACCGCTTATTTTCGACAGGCTGTACTAGGAACCTTGCATGGCCGCTTCCTGTTTTTCCTTCCATTGCATCATTTGCAACAAATAACGCAAACTGCTTAATTTAGATTCTAACATCGCCGTCCACTGATGTTCTGCGTAGCGCAAAGGATCTGTCGCGTAAGCTCGCGCAAACGTCAAAATCGGTGCAGGAGTAAGCATAAGCGCTTTTAAAAGGCCGGTATCCGCTTCCCCCCAGCTAGGTCCGTAGGCTTCATATGTCCCAAAAAGCTGTTTGCTCTCCAAAGGATCGAAAGGCTCATGCCGCGCCAAATCTTGATAAAAATAGGCAAGGTCATATGCAGGATGCCCGGGACCGCTCGTTTCCCAATTTGTAAACCACGCATTTCCATCCGCAGCAATAAGCCCATGTTCCAACGAAGGACGGCCATGACAAAAAGCAAAGCGATACCCTTCCCTTTCCTTGACTTGTCGCGTCCATTTCTGAAATCCTTTTTTCATCTCCCCGAACATCATGTCATAAAACGGATACCCATTTAAAAAAGTGAGTTCAAATGGAGACATAAACCTGGAATGTTCAAACTGATCAGCCAACTGGTTCATTAGCAATTGATCTTGTTGCCAACCCTGCTGCACTTCATTTTTGTACGTGGACAGCTCGTCTTCGGTCATATCCTCTTCGTCTTCGGAAATTTTATGATTAAGGGCAAGAATCGTTAATAGCCTAAGTTCTTTTGGGGGCGGAGACATTAGCGGTTGTTCCTCAATCCAAGGCTCCAGATAAAAATAATGGCGATTTGTTTCAAACATAGACATATCACCCCTCCTATTCGTAAGAGGGATGATACCTTTCATGCCTGCACGCTCCGCATATCGTAAGTGATGAAGAAAATGTTCACGTTCTTGCGGCGTCCGTTCCCACCGTTTCAGCGCAAATAGGCCATCTTGCGTTTCGATTCTAACGACGCGTTCACTCTGCAAATCCCAGTGCGCATTTTGGAGACCAACTTTTATTAAAAGTTCTTCGATCACGTCATTCATTCGCGGATTGCACCGGGATATAAATAATTTCCCCTTGATCCACATGATTGATATCCATTTTGTTCCATCTTAGTAACTGTTGGACTGTATACCCATAGCGATCGGCGATGGTATCTAAAGACTCGTTTTCTTGAATAATACACATCCGCATTTTCGTAAACGATTCCCGATCGTCGCTTCCCAACATTTCCGTGAGGTAAAGGGCATTATCCCGCTTGTTTGTTTTTGGTGTTTCCTCGTCATCGGTCGATGACACATCTTCAACTTCTTCTTCCTCATCGTTAGCCTGTACGACCTCATATTCCGATTCTTCTTGTTCCGGCTCGGCATTGGAATGATCAGCATCGTCCCTTGACAGCACGGATTCCTCCGTTTGCTGCACTTCTTCCGGTACCGGTTCTTTTTGAACCTCGGCATCGCTTTGTTCTTCTTGTACAGGCGTCTCTATTTCTCTATCCGGTTCCGTTTCCTGAGTTTCAAAATTCAGGACTGGTGTTGATTCCTGATCTTCTTCTAGTTCTTCCTTTGTTATTTCTTCACGTAACGCATCGGTGTCATCAGAAGATGGATGAACATTCTCATCATTGGTCGGTGGTGCTTTCACTTCGTGCGTAAACGTTGGGAATCCTTCCGGCGTTGGGCTTGCTTCTCTTTTTGTATCCTCGCCCTCCTTCATGCCCGTAATCGTTACGTCAGCCGTTAACTGAATGCAACTTGGTTCCGGCAAATCGTAGTCAAAACTATCAATTTGAACATACAAATCATCCAAACTTTGAATGCGATGAAGCGGGATCGTTACATCGACGGGAAAAAAATGCTTAATCTCCCGCGCACCCGTGTCTGTCGTGCTCAAACGATCCGCTGTTTGCGGCACTCCCCCTTGTCTTTGATCATCATATGTGTCATCTTCGTTGTTTTCATAAGGTTGATATTGCCCGACGAGATGCAGTCCTCCTTTAATGAGCACTTCATGATTATCCTCTTGCATCGTAATATCCGGCTCTAGTTCCAACCCGAGAATGGATTGAATACGCTCACCTTGATCAAGCCATATCGCTTCTTCAAGGTTAAAAGATAAAGCTGATGGTTGTTCTTGGGTCACGGTTTGTTCCCCCTCTTCATTAAAAATACGTCCGTCCCACTGTTTTCTCGTACGCTACCAACGTATGTGTCCGAACGGGCGGTTATGACTGGTTTCTTCCGTGTAGGGGGAAGGAACGAGGAGAGATCCAACTTATATTTCATTTGTTTATCATTTCGAAAATTTGGGTAAACATAAAGGATTTCAAAATTGGAGGGATGGAAAATGACGGAAACGCTTTACAAAGTAGATCTTTCTAAACCTATGGACAAGCAGGAAATACCCGGACATAACCGTTGGCATCCGGATATACCGCCTGCATTTAGCGTCAATCCCGGACAACAATTCAAAATGGAGTGTTTGGACTGGACAGATGGTCAAATCAATAATAATGACGATGGGACAGAAATTCGGGATGTCAATTTAAATCGCGTGCACGTATTAAGTGGTCCTGTGGAAGTGAAAGGTGCGGAACCAGGGGATTTACTTGTTGTCGACATTTTGAACATCGGTGCATTTGACGAACACCCATGGGGATTTAATGGAATATTCGCGAAAGAGAACGGCGGAAGTTTTCTTGTAGACCATTACCCCGAAGCAAATAAATCGATTTGGGATTTTCACGGCATCTATACAACTTCCCGGCATGTACCCGGTGTGAAGTTTGCAGGTGTTATTCATCCGGGATTAATCGGTGTCGCACCATCCCACGATCTGCTTATGGAATGGAACCGTCGTGAGGGGGCACTCGTTACTGAAGATGAAAATCGCATTCCTCCTTTGGCCAACCTCCCTGACGAAGATAGCGCTGTTCTAGGAACGTTAGAAGGAGAAGACTTCCGCCGCGTAGCCAAAGAAGGCGCCCGTACCGTGCCGCCTCGAGAAAATGGCGGAAATTGTGATATCAAAAACCTTTCCTTGGGATCCCGTGTTTATTTCCCTGTTTATGTTGATGGCGCGAACCTTTCGGTAGGTGATCTTCATTTCTCCCAAGGTGACGGTGAAATTACTTTTTGCGGCGGGATTGAAATGCCTGGTTGGATTGAACTAAAAGTGGATATTATCAAAAACGGCATGGAAAAGCATAATATCCAGAGAAATCCCGTATTCCAACCCGATCCCATGGATCCGCAATATAGCGAATACCTAGTGTTTGAAGGGGTGAGCGTTCACGAAACCACAGGCAAGCAGAGTTATCTTGATGCACACATGGCGTATCGTAACGCATGTTTAAATGCAATTGACTACTTGAAAACACTGGGGTATACAGGAGAACAAGCATATATGCTTCTTGGAACCGCGCCGATGGAAGGGCGAATCAACGGTATTGTGGACATTCCCAATGCATGCTGTACCGTATCAATACCGACCGCTATTTTTGACAAAAACATCCTTCCGAAAAAAGGATTGGATTGACGATGGCTTTTTATACTTTTCGGTGTAAAGATTGTGGCGATTTCACTGAACACCATCATTCCATAAAAGAGGAAAAGACTTTTTCCTTTTGTCCACGATGTGAAATTCGTTCGGAACGTCTATATCTAGCCCCTCACACGTTCACAATGAACAAAGCGCTCAAAAATAAACTGGATCGTGGCTCCGAGCCTAAAAAGATGAAGAAAGAAAATATAACCGGTTCCAAGCTTAAGCCGAAAAAACCCCAATCAAGCAGACCTTGGCAGTTGGGGTGAGCAAGGAAGAACAGGGCTTCACCTACAAATTGAAAATTCCTTTCCTTACCAGAGAGGTTGGAACTTTTTCTCTCTTCTATAGCAATTTTTCGTGTTCCAACGATTATAGTTGAAACACTTATTCGATTTCTTATCTCTCTTTGGCACCAAAATCGTCGGTGACGACTAATTTTTGTCACAATAACCTTGGATATACAAAAAGCTACCCCCATGATTTGAGGATAGCCCTTCCCCTTTCCTATTTTCCGATTCTCGCAAATACCCGCTCTGCGGCAGCGATGGTTTTTTCAATAATGTCATCATCATGTTTGGTTGACAAGAACATTCCTTCGAATTGAGATGGGGCGATGGAAATGCCTTCCTGCAATATCTCTTGAAAATATTTGGCGAACAGATCCAGATCCGATGTTTTGGCCGTTTCAAAATTCTTCACTTGTTCATCAGTAAAGAAGAAGCCTAGCATCGAGCCTGCCCGGTTAATATGGTGAGGAACTCCGTTCGTTTTTGCAGCTGATCGGAGGCCTTCTTCCAATCGTGCCCCTCGCCGTTCAAATTGCTCATAATCATCTTCACTCAATTGCGCCAACGTTTCATATCCCGCGGTCATCGCCAGAGGATTCCCCGAAAGCGTTCCTGCCTGATAAATCGGACCTGCCGGAGCTATATGCTCCATGATATCGGCTCTGCCGCCGTAAGCGCCGACAGGGAGGCCACCGCCAATAACTTTGCCCAACGTTGTCAGGTCGGGAGTGACGCCAAATCTTCCTTGAGCGGATTGGTACCCAACCCGAAATCCACTCATGACTTCGTCAAAAATCAACAGGCTGCCGTAATCTTCAGTTACCTTACGCACGCCCTCGAGATAGCCTTCTTCAGGCGTAACGACATTCATATTACCGGCAACCGGTTCAAGGATGACAGCGGCGATGTCATCACCATACTTTTCAAATACGAGCGATAGGCTTTCAAGATCGTTATAAGGAACAGTAAGCGTCTGTGAAGCCGTCCCTTCCGGCACTCCCGGGCTATCCGGCAACCCTAACGTAGCCACACCGGAACCTGCTTTAATTAACAATGAATCCCCATGTCCGTGATAACATCCTTCCATTTTCACGATTTTGCTTCTGCCCGTAAATCCACGGGCAAGACGTAGGGCGCTCATCGTAGCTTCCGTGCCAGAGTTTACAAACCGAACGACTTCAACGGATGGTACGCGATCAATGACGAGCTCGGCGAGAGCCGTCTCCATCTCATGAGACGTGCCGAAGCTTGTCCCCAACGCCGCGGTTTCCTGTAAACGACGTACGACACGAGGATCTGCGTGCCCAAGGATTAGCGGCCCCCAAGATTGGACATAATCAATATAGGTTTGCTCATCCAGATCTGTAATGTAAGGCCCTTCCCCTTTGTTCATATAAATCCCGTGGTCCATCCCCACCGATTTGTATGCACGGACAGCACTGCTCACTCCTCCCGGCATGAGAGGTTCGGCTTTTTGAAATGCTTGTTTCGATCGTTCAAATGTACGCATTTGAAATACCTCCTTTTTCACTTTAAAAATGTCTAACTTTGTTAATGGATTAAAGTATAAGTAAAACGAAGGCGTCCTTTATAAAGACTTGGTAGAAGCCAAGTTTTTATAAAGGATTCTCCGTTACATATCGGATTCATTTATATAACGGGCCATATCCTTGGCGAAATACGTAACAATCAAATCCGCGCCTGCCCGTTTCATACTCGTTAATTTTTCTATCACCGTTTCTTTTTCATCGAGCCAACCTTGAGCGGCAGCTGCTTTAATCATGGAATATTCCCCGGAAACATTATAGGCGACAACCGGGCGGTTAATCGTACTTTTCACATCACTGACAATGTCCAAGTAGGAAAGTGCCGGTTTCACAATCAAAAAATCTGCCCCTTCCCGGTCATCGGACATCGCCTCACGAATCGCTTCATTTCGATTAGCGGGATCCATTTGATACGTTCGCCGATCCCCAAATGACGGAGAACTATGGGCGGCATCCCGAAATGGTCCGTAATAGGCGGACGCATACTTCACCGCGTAAGACATGATCGGGATATCCCGGAAATCCGCTTCATCCAACCCAGAACGAATCGCAGCTACGAACCCATCCATCATATTCGAAGGCGCAATCACATCCGCACCTGCTTCCACTTGGGAGACGGCAGTCTTAACGAGCAAATCCAATGATCGGTCGTTTAAAATATAGCCATCTTCAATCACACCGCAATGCCCATGGTCAGTATATTGGCACAGGCACGTATCTGCAATGATCGTCAGCTCCGGATGCTCCCCTTTCAACTCCCGAATCGCGCGCTGGACAATGCCATTTTCATTGTACGCGTTGCTTCCTAACTCATCCTTATTACCCGGAACGCCAAACAACATAATGGCCTTAATTCCGTGTTCCACAACATCATCGATTTCTTTTTTCAACAAATCCAACGAATATTGGTACACGCCGGGCATTGATGGAACTTCATGTTTCGTATCCGTTCCTTCAACAGCAAAAACAGGATAAATTAAATCGTCTTTTTTGACCGTTGTTTCCCGGACGAGATCACGTAAAGAACTAGTCATCCGCATGCGCCGATGACGGTCAAACTGAAGCTCACTCATCGGTTATTCACCTCAATCAAATAGTTTGAAACTCGTTCAGCCAGATTAGCAAATGTATGTGGGAAAGCCGCTTCCACTTGCGAAAACCCCGCTTCTGAAGCGGCTTTTGCAGTTATCGTGCCAATACAAATAGCAGGCCACTTCGGAAGGTCGGGTTGCATCTGCTTAAAAGCATGAACCGCGCTCGGGCTCGTGAAGGTAATAACGCCGTTATTATGCGTGCTTAAAAATGTAGCCAACGCGTGCGCGCTTTCTGTCCATGCCCTTGTTTCATAAATGGCAGGGTCCACAACGTTCGCCCCTCGATTGTCCAAGTAGTCGGGAAGCACATTCCTCGCTTGTTTGCTTTTCGGAATCACTACCGTCTCCCCCGGGCTGATCGCATTACCCAATCCTTCAGCAAGCGCTTCTGCCGTATATGTTTTCTCCGGGACAAGATCGACTGTAAATCCAATGGAGGCAGCAGCTTCTGCTGTTTTAGGTCCGACGGTGGCTACACGGACGTTCGTGCGCCCCCATTCTTTGCCGGACATTAAGCACTCAAAGTAATGAACGGCATTCGCGCTCGTAAAAACAAGCCAGTCTATCTCACGCGCAGCCGGAATGTTTTCATGTTCCTTTAGCATTTGTTGTGTGACAAGCGGGATATGTTGCACAGGTACGGACAACGCTTGCAAGTGAGAGACTAATGGATCTTCCGCCGTCTGATCTGCCTTTCCTCTCGTCACCAGGGCAATAGGGGCATTCACCGGCATGGAGACTACCCCTCCAGATCTTTTTTCACTTGATCGAGAATTTCTTTTCCGCCACGATCAAGAAGATTGGCTGCAATGATTTTCCCTAAACGTTCCGGGTCACTTCCGGTTTGTTCGTCCTGGAGCAATGTTTTGCCATCCGGGGAAGCCACAAGCGCGCGCAGCGTAACATCATTTCCTTCCCCCATCACCGCATGTCCCGCGACCGGCACTTGGCAACTGCCTTCCACATTTTTCAAAAATGCCCGCTCCGCTTGGACCGTGCGGGCCACCTTCTCATCATGGATATGTTTCAGCAATGCCAGGATGTCTTTGTCGCCGGCGCGGCATTCAATGCCGAGGGCACCTTGACCGACGGACGGCAAGCTGTTTTCCGGCGCCAAATATTCGGTTACGATTTCGTCGGACCAACCCATTCTTGCCAAACCGGCAGCAGCCAAAACGATGGCATCAAAATCCTCGTCTTTCATTTTCCGCATCCGTGTTTCGATATTGCCGCGAATCCATTTTACTTCCACATCCGGACGCGCAGCGAGAATTTGTGCTTGGCGCCGCAAACTACTCGTGCCGACCACTGCGCCTGCCGGGAGCTCATGAAGTTTTTTTCCCGATTCCGAGATTAATACATCGCGCGGATCCACGCGCTCCGTCACCGCGCCAAGGGCGAAGCCGTCCGGAATGACGGATGGAATATCCTTCATGCTATGAACAGCGAAGTCAATCTCTTCGTCTTCCATCGCTTTTTCGATTTCTTTCACGAACAGCGCTTTCCCGCCTACCTTTGATAGCGTCACGTCAAGAATTCGATCGCCTTTCGTCACGATTTTTTTCAGTTCAAACTTATAGGGAAGCCCTAATGCTTCCAATTTCTCTTTGACCCATTCTGCTTGCTTGAGGGCCAGGTTGCTTTTCCTTGTTCCGATTACGATTGTTCTCATCATTTTCCTCCTACACACTCCATATGTGAAAGCTCGACCATTCACTCGTCAACAAATAATTGGCGAGCAAAATTAAAAATCCGAGCATGTTATAAAAAGCCATGCCATATCCTTGTTTTCCTTTTACCGCTTTTTGATACAAGTAACCGCCATAAAAAACCAACACAGCCAAAGAACCGAGAACTTTCGGGTCAAATAGAGGAATTGAATGCATGCCATCCCCGCTGTACGCCCATATAAAACCAAGAATAACACCCAATAACAATAAAGGATACGCGCACATCGTCCCTACGTATGAAAAACGGTCCAGTTTATTCAGACTTCCAAACCTTAACAATCGTTTTCCCCAATTTTTGTTCTTTAGCATTTGATGTTCCATTAAATACAACACCGAACAAGCAAAAGCAACGGTAAAACCGGCATAGGAAAGAATGATTAACGTCACATGCAGGATCAGCAGCTCGGAAGTGAGGATATCTTCCCAGACCGGAGAAAGATTGTCGGTAGGAAAAAACAAACTTACAGCCATCAAGGAAAAGCCTACCACATTCATAAAAAAAACAAGGAAATCAACACGAAAATAAAAATTAACGAGTAAAGATAGGGTAACCATTGCCCACGCATAAAAGAATAACCCTTCAAAAGGGGTTAATAGCGGGAGACGTTCAAACTGAAAAGCACGCAATACTAAGAAGATGGTTTGCAACACCCAGACGATAGAAAGGAACCAGAAAGCCAAGCGATTGGCCTTCCGGTTATTCTGGAGAAAATCAATAAAGTACCCGAATACGCTCAGACTGTATAGAACGATCGTCAACACATAGATGATATTTGAGGCGGCCAATCGGGTTCATACCACCTTTGCGAAAAAAACTGATCTAAACGGTTGCAACCCGTCAATAAACCGGTTCATTGGAATTTCCTTGCATAACGAATGACGCCTGTTGATCCTCCTGCTTATTTTCCGGGGCAGATTGTGCTTCTTTCTGAGCTTCTTCGAGGATTTTCAACGCTTCCGCTTCTTTTGCTTCCGCGACTTCATCTTCCAGACCGAAGATTTCCGTGAATAACGCCAAAGCATCTTCCCTGTTCTCTTCAGATGCCATTTCTTTGGCGCGGGTAATCGGTTCTTTTAGCAGTTGATTAACGATGCTTTTTGTATGCTTGCGCAAAACCTTGCGTTCGCGATCATCAAGGTCGGGAATCTTACGTTCAATGCTCTTCATCGTTTCGGATTGGATCGATAAAGCTTTTGTGCGTAGTGCAGAAATGACGGGAACGACACCGAGTTCGTGGAGCCAATCTTTAAAGACCTCGATTTCTTTTTTCAACATCGCTTCAATGTCGGTAGCGGCTGTTTTTCGTTCTTCCATATTCGCCGCAACGATCCCTTCGAGATCATCGATATCATACAAATAGACATCTTCCAGCTTGCCAAGCTCCGGATCAATGTCGCGGGGAACCGCGATATCAACCATAAACAGTGGGCGCCCTCTCCGTTTTTTGATGATAGCTTCGACATTCTCTTTTTGTAACATGTATTGTTCCGAACCTGTCGAGGAGATAAGAACATCCGTATCGAGAAGTGCATTTCCCATTTCTTCCACCGAACGGGCCTGTCCTTTCACATGATCGGCAAGTTCTTCTGCCCGTGCATACGTACGATTCATAACTGTAATCGTTTCGGAACCATTGGCGCGTAAATGTTGCGCCGTCAATTCACTCATTTTACCGGCACCGAAAATAAGCACATGTTTACCCGTAAAATCGCCAAACATTTGTCTGCCGAGTTCAACGGCCGCATAGCTCACCGAAGCCGGTGTATCATTAATCTCTGTCTCTCTATGTGCCCTTTTGGCAAAGGTGATCACCTGGCGGAACAATTGGTTGAAAACCGTCCCTGTTGCACCAAGCTTTTGTGCGGTACGAAAGCTTGACTTTACCTGTCCGAGGATTTGGGTTTCACCGATCACCATAGACTCCAATCCTGTGCTTACGCGCATAAGATGAACGATCGACTCATCGTTTTCCCGTACGTTTAGCACGTGTGAAAACGATTCTTGAGGCACGTCAAACCATTGGGATAAAAATTTCTTCGTAAAGTGTCGGCCGGTATGGAGCTGATCAACAACGGCATATACTTCCGTACGATTACATGTAGACACGATCGCGCACTCAAGAATACTCTTCATTTCTCTCAATGTCCCAAGCGCCTCGGGCAAATCTTCATCATCAAAAGCAAATTGCTCACGCAAATCAACAGGGGCATTTTTATAATCGATGCTGGCGACAATGATGTGCATGTATAGTTTCACCCCTACATCTTTATTCAAAAAACTTGGGCACCTGCCAAGTAGATCGAATCATTTCCCTTTATCCTTAAACTATTATAACACGAACATGCTTGTCTATTGTTTTAGAAATGTGAACAAGCACTGAAAGGATATGTTACGATAATCTCGCTAGCAACTTTATTGAAACACATTTGCTTCCTGATTCGCAAATTTCTCGTTTATCATGATGCCCAATCATCGCCACAAGCATGCGTATGTGGAAAAATTAAGCAGACCAAAACAACAGCATTGGAGCGTTTTTTATGAAAAGCAGCCAAGTTTTTCCGGGGATGGTTTTTATCGGCGCCGGTATCTATTTCCTTACACACCTCTTTGTTCCCGCGCTGGCCTCTCAATGGATGACGTGGGAAACATTGTTGATTTGGTTGGGGCTCGCCCTCTCCATTGACGGTTTTCTTTCAAAATCAGGATCGGCCCTGTTGCCGGGCGTCTTTATGGTCGGGATTGGGATCCATTTTCATGCTACCGGCCTTTATCCAAACTGGCCGAGTCACATCGGCACCCTCGCCGTGTTTTTTGGTATCGCCTGCCTGATTGCATTTTTAAGAACCAAAAAAGATTTTCTTTTTGCAGGTGTTCTATCGATCTGCATCGGAGGATTATTTCTCTTTTTTGAACCGGTTGTGGAAAGAATCACGGAAGCATCGGAATCCTTTTCATTTATTTGGCCGCTTCTTCTACTAGCCTTCGGCGTCTTTTTATTATTCAAGGGGAAGAGAAAGCGACATCGAAAAGGAACATTCCGAAGAAAGTAGCTGATGAAGACGGGGAGGGACTCCGGTTTAGAACTCACCAAGCGCGCGAATGAAGCCCCAAGCTTCTTCTTTCCCCTCTCCGGTTTCCGAAGAAAAAAGCACATATTTATCTTCCGGCAATGGCTCCAGCACATCGATGACTTGTTTGACATGCGCGGTTCGTTTTGTCTTTTTTAGTTTATCCATTTTTGTGAGCACGAGAATGACGGGAATCTCATAATGTTTAAGCCAATCATACATCGCCAAATCCTGATCCGAAGGCTCATGGCGGGCATCCAAAAGCAGTACGACGCCTTTCAATTGCGGGCGTGTTTGCAAATATTCTTCGATCATGCGCCCCCAGAACGCCCGCTCTTTTTTGGAAACTTTCGCGTACCCATAGCCGGGAATATCGACGAAATGGCAGACATCGTTAATGTTAAAAAAATTCAATGTCCGTGTTTTCCCGGGCTGTTGAGACGTATACGCCAATTTCTTTCGTTGGATGATCGCATTGATAAACGACGATTTCCCTACATTGGAACGGCCTGCAAACGCAATTTCCGGAAGCGCCGCGTCCGGATACTGCTCGGGACCAACTGCGCTGATGATAAGTTCGGCCTTATTCACTTTCATTACAGCTGCCTCCCAATGCATATTGAATGACCTCATCAAGATGGGAGACAAGAGAAATGGAAATGTCGGTCCGAATGCTCTCGGGAATATCTTCCAAATCTTTTTCATTGTCCTTCGGTAACAGGATCGTCTTCAATCCTGCGCGATGAGCACTCATTGCTTTCTCTTTTACCCCGCCGATGGGAAGCACTCTTCCTCGTAGCGTGATTTCACCGGTCATGCCGACTTCTTTTTTTACCGTGCGACCGGTCAAGGCGGATATAAGCGCGATCGCGATCGTAATCCCGGCGGATGGACCATCTTTCGGTGTCGCCCCTTCGGGGACATGAATGTGAATGTCGGTATTTTCATGAAAGCGTTCATCGATCCCCAATTTTTCGGCGTTGGTACGAATGTAGCTAAATGCCGCACGCGCGGATTCTTTCATCACGTCGCCAAGATGTCCGGTGAGTGTAAGTTCCCCTTTTCCTTTCGCTAATGAAACTTCGATGGCAAGGGTGTCGCCTCCGGCGGTCGTATAGGCAAGCCCCGTCGCTGCTCCGACTTGATCGTTTTCTTCCATTTGTCCATAGCGCATCAGCGGCTTCCCAAGCATGTCCTCCAACGTGTTTAGCGTAACGACCACTTTCTTCTTTTCTCCGGTAACAATCGTCTTTGCTGCTTTGCGGCAAATGTTTGCCAATTGCCGCTCCAAATTTCGCACGCCGGCTTCTCTTGTATAGTAACGGATCACTTTCAGTAAAGCATCATCTTTAATTTGCAAATTGCCTTTGGAAAGTCCGTGCCGTTCCAATTGCTTCGGCAATAAATAATTTGTGGCGATTGCTGTTTTTTCAATTTCCGTATAACCGGCGATATTGATCGTTTCCATCCGGTCAAGCAATGGCGCCGGAATCATCGATGCATTATTTGCCGTTGTAATGAACATGACATTGGAAAGATCATACGTTTCTTCAATGTAGTGATCACCAAACGTATGATTCTGTTCCGGATCCAGCACTTCCAGAAGGGCAGACGACGGATCGCCGCGAAAGCCGCTCGCCATTTTATCCACTTCATCGAGCAAAAAAACAGGGTTCATGACACCGGCTTTATTTATCCCTTGGATAATTTTTCCTGGAAGCGCCCCTACATACGTGCGCCGATGACCGCGAATTTCCGCTTCATCACGCACACCGCCTAAAGATATGCGAACAAATTCACGGTTAAGGGCACGGGCGACCGATTTGGCAAGCGATGTTTTCCCTACACCGGGAGGGCCGGTCAGACAGACGATCGGACCTTGCATGGACTCAGTGAGCTGTTGCACGGCCAAATGTTCCAATACACGTTCTTTTACCTTTTCAAGGCCGTAATGATCTTCGTCCAACACGCTTTCCGCATTGGCAATATCTAAATGGTCCGTCGTTTTCTCATGCCAAGGGAGGGCCACAAGCCAATCAAGGTATGTACGGATCACCGAGCTTTCCGCTGAAGCCGTCGGAACCCGTTCGTAACGCGTTAACTCTTTATGCGCTTTTTCTTCCACATTTTCCGGCATGTTCGCTTCTTCAATTTGCGTGCGCAGCGTTTCGACTTCGCCGCCTTTTCCCTCTTTATCCCCAAGTTCATTTTGGATGGCTTTCATTTGTTCCCTTAAATAATATTCTTTCTGCGTTCGTTCCATGGATTGTTTCACACGTTGGCCGATTTTTTGCTCTAAATCCAACACTTCTTTTTCATTCGTCAAAATATCAAGCAGTTTTTGCAATCGATTTTCAACATCGACAGCTTCAAGAATCTCTTGCTTGCGCTCAATTTTTAACGGCAAGTGTGAAGCGATTGTATCGGCAAAATGACCGGGATCGTCGATCTCGCGTACGGCTTGTATCGTTTCGTCGGAAATTTTGCTCGAGGCTTTTGCGTATTGTTCAAAATGGTCATTGAGCGTCTGCTTCAAGGCGGTTGTTTTTGATGGATTGCCTTTTTCCGCCGACAATGGGTCTATGTTTACTTCGTAATATTCATCACTGCTTGTGACCTCATTGATATTCGCACGTTGCATTCCTTCAACGAGGATGCGGGTCGTGCCGTTTGGCATTTTTAACATTTGTTTCACATAGGCGAGTGTGCCTGTTTGATATAAGTCTTTTTTCTCAGGTTCTTCAACTGCCAAATCAATTTGGCTTGCCAGGAGGATCCGTTGATCATCTTCCATGACTTGCTCAATGGCACGTACCGATTTATCGCGCCCCACGTCCAAGTGCAAAACCATTCCCGGAAAAACAAGCGCGCCTCTTAAAGGCAAAAGCGGGATCTTTTGACTCGTTTCCGTCGTCGGCATCGTCAACCCCCGTTCTGTTTATCATTTTTACATATGGGAAAAGGAAGGCATGCTTTCCCGTTCTTCTTTACTCGTAGGTTTCATTTTAGCTTAAGAGCATGAACGTGTCTATTCAATTGCACGGGATTTTACATATGAACGGAGGGAGAAGACGTTTCTGTTACGGAGAATCCGTGCGGCACATCCGTTTCCTCCAAGAGAACATTGGCAAATAACTCATCTAACGTGTTTAAGGGTTCCACCGTGATCCCTTGCACTTGATGCAGAACAGTCTCATCATTGTCTTTCGGAATGAACGCTTGCCTGACGCCGGCTTCCTCGGCAGCTGCCACTTTTGAAGGAACCCCGCCGACCGGCTTCAATTTTCCCCAAATGCTCAATTCACCGGTGATCGCCACATCATTTTTTACTTTTTGCTGATTGACGGCTGAATAGATCGCCGTGGCAATCGCCGATCCCGCGGAAGGTCCGTCAATCGGTGTTCCGCCGGGGAAATTCACATGAATATCGTAGCTGTCTACCGGCACTTTTAAATGGCGCAATACGGTCATAACGTTGTCTACTGAACTTCTTGCCATGCTTTTTCGCCGAATCGAACGCATTTGATTCCCTGCGTTTTCCTCTTCCGCAATCCCCGTAACCGTGAGCATGCCTTTCCCTTTCGTTTCTTGCGCGGTTGCTTCAATTTCCAACAACATCCCCAAATCCGGTCCATATACCGCAAGTCCATTTACACGGCCAACCATTGGCTCCGGGTGTATTTTTTTCTCGGGTCTGCGGCTTAAGCGACTGGCATGCACGACCCACTCAATATCGGAAACGTCAATGTTTTCCCGTTCAGCTGTTGTTGCCAACCCGGCAGCGATCTGAATCGTGTTAACTGCTTCCCGGCCATTTGTTACATAAGACGAAACCGTTTCTAACCCTTCTTCCTGGATGTCCATCTTCAATCGCTTTGCTGCACTTTTCGCCACGATCGACAATTCCTTTTGCTTAAGCGGCCGAAAAAATATTTCCAGACAGCGGGATCGCACAGCAGGGGGGATCTCATCCGGTGTTCGCGTCGTTGCGCCGATCAAGCGAAAGTCTGCAGGCAGTCCATTTTGAAAAATGTCATGGACATGCGTGGGGATGGAAGCATTTTCTTCACTATAGTATGCGCTCTCCAGAAAAACCTTGCGGTCTTCCAACACTTTTAGCAGTTTATTTAATTGAATCGGATGCAACTCCCCGATTTCATCGATAAAAAGCATGCCGCCGTGCGCTTTTGTAATCGCCCCTGGCTTCGGTTGGGGAATGCCCGCTTGCCCCATTGATCCGGCTCCTTGGTAGATCGGATCGTGAACAGAGCCAATTAGCGGGTCGGCAATTCCCCGTTCGTCAAAACGGGCCGTCGTACCGTCGAGTTCAATAAATGGAGCATCGATATTAAACGGAGAACCGTTGTTCATTTTTGCTTTTTCCATAATCAAACGGGCGGCTGCTGTCTTCCCTACGCCGGGTGGCCCATAGATAAGCACATGCTGCGGGTTAGGGCCGCAAAGCGCAGCTTCTAATGAACGCACGCCTTCATCCTGGCCGATAATGTCGGAGAACGTCATCGGACGCACTTTTTCCGCCAATGGTTCGTTTAAGGATATAGAACGCAACTTTTGCAGTTGGTGCATTTCTTTTTTTGATTCCCGGTCCACCGATACCCGTTGGGTGCGTTGATTTTTAAGTAGGTTCCAGAAATATAATCCAATCACGATTCCGAAGAAAACTTGAATGAGCATAATTAACGATGTCCAATCCATGCGGGTTCCTCCTCGTTTAACGGTCGCTCTCGCCTACCGCAATTGTCGCTAACTGCCCGTTAGTATGACTCTCCAAACGATGCAGTATGCCATTCACGAAGAGAGAAGTAAGTGGAAAATTTGTTAAGAGTTGATGAAGAGCAACGCGAGATGACGAGGAATGAGGGGAATTTGGTGAGCAGCGGGAGAAGTGGGCGGATGAAGACAGAATTGCCGGAGATGCAAATGTTTTGTTCTCAAACGAGTGGTGCATGCCAGAATCACGGGCAAGGGTAGATTTTGTCTCGGTCTCGCAAAGGCCTGATTGATGACAAAATCTCGAGAGAGGCGAATGTTTTGTCCTCAAAACGAATGGTGCATGCCAGAATCACGAACGACACGTAAATTTTGTCCTTAGAAGTGCAGGGGACATAAAATGAAAGGCCCTAAAACAGGGAACAGATATTTTATACTTTACGGCTTACGCTTTCAGGATGACGATCTAAAATCAAAATGATCGCCAAAACCGAACGCAATTCGCCTACTTCATAAAGAGTCCGACCAAACAAAGGAAGGTTTCTATTATGTTTACGATCAGCGTTGCTTCGTGTTGATTTTTACCGCTGACCGGATACTAATGACACGATTAGTGACCCTTTAATCGGTTAGCCCCCCGCTGTTCGGGTGTTAATTGTATGATTAGTGACCCCTCGAGCGTGTTTTTTGCCTCTGTTCGGGTGCTAATGACTCGGTTAGTGACTCTTTAACCTGGTTTTCACTGCTGTTCGGGTCCTAACCCGCAATTTTAGGCCTCCGTTCGAGCGAAAAAAAAGCTGGCGCGTACGCCCGAAATGCTCGCAACCAAGTTCCCATTACAGCCTATAAGAAATTAGACTGAGTAGGCGTAGTCATTACTGACTACGCCCCTCACAGATCCACACGTGCGGGTCTACGCATGTGGCTCCTCCCATTTATCCCGTTTAGAGATAAGTTTCTGATAGACAGATGTTAAGCTAACAAGGTTTAATCGCTGGAAGTAATCATTATCGAGAGCGACATGAACCATCGGACTCTTGGAACTTCGCCAAGCGAACATGCGAATCCCTCTCAGTTCATCTTCCTTCCATCCCTTGTTTCTTAATACACGATGGAGGTTTTTGACATAGCGCCAACTCCGTAGCTGTATCATGCGCAATCGACGGCGAACCCACGCATCCCATTTTCGAAATTTCCCTTTCACATGCCCATGTCCAAAGTAATTCGCCCATCCCCGAAGATAGGGGTTCAATCGGTTGTGAATGAGTGTTTCAAGATCAACGGTTTGATTCCGTCTTGTGATTTCCTTGACTTTCTTCTTAAACTTCGCTTCCTTCTTTGGGTCAATTCTTCGAATATGCTTGTAGAACTCAAAACCAAGAAATGTAAACGGTTCTTGCTTGACATCAACGACCTTCGTTTTCGTCGGATGCAACGCCAGACCCAAGTCATTCTCAAGGTAGCGGGTAACGCTTCTCATCACTCGTTCCGCTCCTTTTTGGCTTCGGCACAAAATGACGAAATCATCCGCAAACCGAACAATACGATGCCCGCGTTCCTTCATCAGCTCATCCAATTGGTTAAGGTAAATATTGGAAATTAATGGACTCAAGACGCCGCCTTGCGGAGCACCCAAAGGCGTGTCTTCATACAAATCCCCTTCCATGACACCTGCCCTCAAGATTTGCTGGATGAGTTGAATCACAGAACCATCTGTCACCCGTTTACGGATTTGAGCTTCCAATCGGTCATGCGGAATCGTGTCAAAGTAGCTTTGCAAGTCCGCATCGATCACATACGCGTATCCCTGTCGAAGATATTCACTCACTTGGTCCAGCGCCATGTGGGCACTGATAGTCGGGCGAAATCCATAACTGCACGGAAGGAAATCTTCTTCAAAGATCGGTTCAAGGATGTTTCGGATCGCCGCTTGGACCACTCGATCTTCCACCGTGGGGATACCGAGCGGACGCTTCTTCTTTCCATCCTCTTTCGTAATCATCTTTCGGCGGACAGGTTTGGGGCGATAACGTTTGTCTTTCAGCTTTTGCTGGAGCACTTCTAGATTGTCCTCCAGTTCTGCCTCATAGTCGCCAATTGTCACCTTGTCTACGCCGGGAGCTCCTCCGTTCTTCTTTACTTGAACGAAAGCGTCTCGTAGATTAGCCTTAGCGAACACTTTGTCGTACAAGCTGTACCACACGCGTCCTTTCATCGGTCTACGCTCCTTACGTCATTGCTTTCGGTTCCCTCGCTGTTTCTGTTTCCCCTTTGTTATGACACATCCGCAAGGCTAGTAGCTTTTCAGCAGTCCTTGCTTCTTTACCATAAGGCGGTGGACGGTGTACCCTTCTGTTCGACCCCGGCATCAGCCCCCTTGGCCATTTGTCCGGTTTCTGTCCACTTCCACAGACATCCGAAAGTCTACTCGCATTGATCTTCATGGGTCACGCCCTTCGCACGAAATCCCTGCCTTTTGAGCATAGGTTTCCAACTACAACGGTGTGCAGTTTCACTCATGTGCTGTCCTCGTTCCTGTTACCAGAAAGTCTTAGGCATGAGCTTCTTCACTACTATGGCGATCTCTGACTTCTCCCTCTCATCTTGATACCCTTGGCATAACCTTGCGATATCAATACCTCTATGAGGAAGCAGGGAGACCTCAATGGGTCACATCATACGCTTTCTCCCTAATCCAGCCCTCATAACACTTCGAGCTGCCAGCTATTCGGACTTCCTGTTTTCTTGCACAGTCATCCCGCTCTCGTGCCAACATGGGATTCAGCTCTGTTCAGGGATTTGCCTTCAGATCCTCCGCACGATACCTCACGGTCATCGCACTATCTGTTAGCTAATGCTTACCGGCTGTTCGGCTGCATTCGGGTCTTGCACCCTATAGCGGTATCTGCTGCCACTCGCGAAAAAAAGCATGAGCCGCGCTCATGCCATTAAACAAACATCGCTTTTATTTCGTTATGCACTTTCTCTCGGTTCAAGCTTGATCAATTCGCCATCTTTCGTCGTCAGTTCCGGCGAGCCTTCTTCCAATACACATTCTGCCGTAATCGTGCATTTGCTGATTTCTTCCTTGGATGGCAGATCGTACATGACATCCAACATGATGGATTCGATAATGGAGCGAAGGCCGCGTGCGCCTGTCTTTCGTTCGATGGCCTTTTTCGCGACTTCCCGCAATGCCTCGTCTGTAAATTCAAGCTCAACGTCATCGATTTCCAATAACTTTTGGAACTGTTTAACGAGTGCATTTTTTGGTTTCGTTAATATTTCCACCAACGCGTCTTCATCCAGCGGTTTCAAACTGGAAATAACCGGGAGCCTGCCGATGAATTCCGGAATTAAGCCGTAGCGCAGCAGGTCTTCAGGAAGAATTTTATCAAGATATTCTTCATCAGCTATCTCTCCGCTTTCAGACTCGGACCCAAAGCCAATGATTTTCTTGCCAAGCCTGCGTTTAACGACTTGCTCGATGCCATCAAAGGCTCCGCCGACAATGAAGAGGACGTTACTCGTATCAATTTGAATAAATTCTTGATGGGGGTGTTTGCGTCCTCCTTGTGGAGGCACGCTGGCTGTCGTCCCCTCGAGAATTTTTAATAGGGCTTGTTGCACCCCTTCCCCTGATACATCTCGCGTAATCGACGGATTCTCCGATTTGCGTGCTACTTTGTCAATTTCATCAATGTAGATAATTCCTTTTTCCGCTTTCTCCACATCATAGTCGGCTGCTTGGATCAATTTCAACAGAATATTTTCCACATCTTCACCGACGTATCCGGCTTCCGTTAACGAAGTAGCATCCGCGATAGCGAACGGGACGTTCAGAATACGGGCAAGCGTTTGCGCCATTAATGTCTTCCCGCTTCCCGTCGGTCCAATGAGACAAATGTTACTTTTGGCGATTTCAACATTTTCCCCATCGTTACCGGCAGCAGCCGCGGCATTTACCCGTTTGTAGTGGTTATAGACCGCGACCGAAAGCGATTTCTTTGAGTTTTCCTGGCCGATCACGTAGTCATCAAGAATTTCATCAATTTCCTGCGGTTTAGGAACGGTTTCAAGTTCGACTTCTTCTTCCGTACCCAATTCCTCTTCCACAATTTCGGTGCAAAGCTCAATACATTCATCGCATATATATACACCCGGTCCGGCCACTAGCTTACGGACTTGATCTTGTGTTTTTCCGCAAAAAGAGCATTTCAGTTGACCCTTTTCCTCATTGAACTTGATCATGTTATTCACCCCTCACTGTATAGTGTACCTTACACCCTACCCTTACTCCCAGTCAAACAAAATACGTTGGCTGATACATAGGCTACCCATTCTACATCAGCTTTACGTTACAAAAAACAAATTCATGCCGTTTTTTTAGAAAAACTTGGTTTCCGCCAAGTTCTTATAGCGGGAACCATAGTTTTACTTATACTTTAATCCCTTAACGAAGTTAAACATTCTTAAAGTGTAAAAAAGGAAGACACGGCGAGTGCCCGCGTCTTTTTCTTTTTGGCAGTTCTATTCCTGCTTATCTTCCTCTTCAGTTTCTTCAGCTTCTGTTTCTTCTGGTTTGGCTTCTACCGTTACCCCTTGATCAACAAGGAACTTCAAGGCGGATTGCATACGAAGTTCATCTTTCAATGTATCGAGCGCGCCCTGAAGACTGAGCAACTGGCGGATTTCTTCTTTGTCCCGTTCATAAGCTTGGGCCATCTCATCCAGCTGTTCTTCAACTTTCTCATCACTAGCTTCGATTTCTTCGGCATCTGCAATCGCCTCGAGCACAAGATTCAATTTCACCCTTTTTTCAGCTTCGGGCCGAAATTGTTCTTTCATGCCTTCTTCATCGGTGCCGGCCATTTGATAATACATGTCCATCGATATGCCTTGGGATTCAAAGCGTTGGCTCATTTCCTGGAGCATGCGATCGGTTTCGGTCGTAACCATCGCACTCGGAACATCAACATTCGCGTTTTCTGTTACCTGTTCGACAACGCTGTCCTGTTCGTGATGCTCTTTTTCATGTTCCTTATTGTGTTCAAGCTCTTCGCGCTTTTTCTTCTTCAATTCGTCAAGCGTTTCGATGTTTTCATCGACATCGACAGCAAATTCATCATCCAGTTCCGGAAGCTCTTTCCGTTTCACTTCATGCAACGTTACATTGAAGGTTGCCGCCCGGCCGGCGAGGGTTTCCTCGTGATAGTCTTCCGGAAATGTAACTTCAACGGTTGTTTCCGTCCCCGGTTCCAAACCTACCATTTGTTCTTCAAAACCGGGGATAAACTGTCCGGAACCAAGCTCAAGCGAGTGGTTTTCTGCTTCCCCGCCCTCAAATGGTTCACCGTCTACGAATCCTTTGAAATCAAATACAACCGTGTCGCCTTCCTCGGCAGCATCTTCGGTAACGACGAGGTCAGCGTGTTGTTCACGCAACTTTTCAATTTCTTCCTCAACTTCTTCTTCACTGACCGACGTGTCAAATTCTTCAATCTCAAGCCCTTTGTACTGCCCGAGTTCGACTTCAGGTTTTACTACTACCGTTGCCTTGAAAACAACCGGTTTTCCTTTTTCGATTTCTCCATCTATATCGATTTCCGGCTGGTCAACCGGTTCAATCCCGGTTTCTTCAACGGCGTTTGAATAGGCAGACGGAAGAACAATGTCAACCGCATCCTGATAGAGGGATTCAACCCCAAACCGTTGTTCAAATAATTTCCTTGGAACTTTTCCTTTTCGGAACCCCGGGAGGCTCACATCATTTTTTACTTTTTGAAATGCTTGATCTAGCGCAGATTTGAATTCATCTGCTCCTACTTCTACGGTGAGGACGCCTTGATTGCCTTCGCCCTTTTCCCATTTAGCAGTCATTTATCTGTTCCCTCCATGTTTTAAAGCGTTACGTCCTAATTTACAACCCCTACATTATAACATAAGCTAACATATTTTCAATCAATAGGAGATGAGTGAAAAGATGCGTGAGATGACACTACATTATTTACTAGTTTCTCCACCTCGGTGTGATCGGCATCATAGAGCATTTCCACCTTTTCTACCTCATCTTGAATGCCCATATACCGCAAGCTTTCCACGTGAATCGCAGCCGCCCATACATTTACGGTAGCCTCCGGAAGAGGGAAAGGATAATACTCCATAAAAATCCATTCCAAAATGGATTGTGCGGTTTCATACAACATCGGGTTATCCTGTGCCAGCCCATCTTCCCATTGTTCAAAAATGCTCGTTTTCAGTTCGGCCTCATATTCTGAAAAACTATTCAGTTGGACGGGAATGACGTTTTTTTCACGCTTGTATTTGCTTACCTTGATTGACGCCCCCACTTCCCAATCTTTCATCACTAATAAAAGTAACGTTTTGATCATCGGCGATGTGTTTTCGTGACGGAGCGCTGTTTCAAATGCCGCTTTCACTTGCCGCCAACTCCGCTTTTTCAATTGTTGAAACGTTCGCCACTGCACTTCCGGTGATGGATCAAAAAGACCCGCGAGCGTCTCATCACGAAGAACGGCAGAATAATCCTCATCCTCTTCCTCTGCTTCCGGCAAGAAGGCTTCCTTTTTCATTGTCCTCGCCGTAGCCAGAAATTGAAAAAAGTGTTCTGCATATTTTGCCGGTAAGCGGGAAGATTGCCGTTCCGTTTCAATCGTATCAACAACCGCGTCCCATTCCCCCAGCTGCACTAGCGCGGAGACGTAGAAATATAACACATCTTCGTAGCCCCCAATACCTTCATGCAACATGTCTGCTGCTATTGTTTTGCTATCTTCAAGGTAACCTAATTCAAGTAAGCAGACAAGTCGCCCGTAGCACGCTTGTTCATCTCTTTCATCAAACATGAGCGTTTGGTTAAAGTGTTTCAATCCCTGCTCAAAATCTCCTGCCTTCAACGCGTTCAATCCTTCGTTCAGCAAAAGACGAATGCTTCCCGGGAAAAGAACCACATTATTTTTGTCATCCACTGTCTTTTCACCTAATTTCAGGACCTATTCGGCTTTATTTTTCCCGAAATACAATACCCCTAATAACCAGAAAGCAATCATTAAAATGGTCATTGCAATTAAGACGGGAATCGGTCCAAACTGAAGAATAAACGGAATCGAGGCTGCGGTAACCAAACCACCGCCGACCATCGGTTCAAACAAAATTTGTTTATAGCCAAACGCCTTCAAAGCCGGTGTCCGGTTTTCGGGATCAACGATTTGCATCAACATGATCCCGGTTGCCGCCACTCCCGTGGATTGGCCAAAGTCGCCCATCCCTCTTTCAAACCAGTGGCTCGGAATCATACGCGGTGCTAGGTACATAAACATGACAACGTTGAGCACGACCCCGGCTACAGCGAGAATCACGAAAGGAATGATGTTGTCTCCGATGACTTGAAGGCTTAACGTCGCCATCGCGCTCACAATTAATAAATCGAGCGCTATGCCTTGAATTCGACTGACTGTCGCCCGATCGACAATTTCCGACTTGTCGGTTCTGGACATGACGATCTGGATAATAATTCCGCCGATCATCGCAATCGGGAACAGCGGCACATATTCAAACAAATACAAGTCATATGCGCTGCCCCAAGTGACATCTTCCAACCACACAAAGAATTCCAAGATGAGATAACCGATAAAAATAGCCAGTCCGACGAGTCCCGCGTGAAAAGACAACGGTTCAATGGAGATCGGGGAAGTTGTCAACTCGCCGGCAGACTCACGATTGTCTTTTTGGATAATCCCGGTCTTCTGATCTGTGGATAGATCATCGGGATGGCCGATGGAACTCGTTACCCCTTTTCTGGCTGCCCAGTTAATGAAAATAATACCAACGACAACACCGCTTAAAATCCCGATCGTTGCCAACCCAAGCGCCAAATCCAGGCCTTCTTCAAACCCAACCGCTGCAAATGTATCGCCTAAACCGGCAGCCGTTCCGTGTCCACCGACAAAACTAATCTCGATGATGGCCCCAACCGCGGGATCTAAATTGAATACCGGTGTAAGCACCGTGACGGCTAATAAAATGCCGACCACATATTGCGCCCAGGAAATCGTGTACCCGAGCGCTACTTGCGGGCCACCGATCTTCCAGATTTCCTGCAGCCTTGGAATTGCAAATCCGATAAATAAACAGGCAAATACGACGTTAATGAGCAGACCCGGCAACTCCGCCCATACGTCAAACATATTTTCCGTAAAAATCCCATACGCCATTGCTTCGTTCCCTGTCGTCGCCGTTATGATTCTACCGAGCACCTCGGGTCCCAAGAGAAGCGCAAAAAAACCGCCAATAATGGAGCTTGGCAGGAATAGCTTTTGAAATAAAGGAACTTTAAGCCGTATCCATTTCCCTATCAGTAATATAACAGTCATGATAATGAGCGCAAACCCTACTACCTCTAATGTCTCTGATGACAAGTTCTCACCTTCTTTTCTGCCTGATTCGCCATAATTTTACCGTTTACACTCTTATGTAGCAAGCGGAGGGAAGACATTAGAAAAAATACGCCCATCATGGGCGCATTTTCATTTGCTGTTCATATTCCTGAATATAATCTCCATATTGCAAGGTAACACCGATTTCATCCAGTCCATAAACAAGCATATTTTTCCAATAAGGATCAATTTCAAACGTGTGAATGATGCCTTGGTCATCTTCCACCGTTTGTTCCTCTAGGTTAACTTTGAAAGTAAGCGCGTCATCTTTGCCCTTTTCCATCCAATTTTGAACCGTTTCTTCCGGCAAGCGAAGAGGGAGCAAACCGTTTTTAAAGCTATTGTTATAAAAAATATCCCCAAAGCTCGGCGCGATAATGACTTTAAAGCCATAATCCTTCAATGCCCAAGCCGCGTGTTCCCGGGAAGAGCCACATCCAAAATTATGATCGCTCAGCAATATGGATGCTCCCTTCATATGCGGTCGGTTTAAGGGAAAGTCGGGATTTTCGCTGTCGTCATCCAGAAAACGCCAATTAAAGAAGAGGAATTGGCCAAAGCCGGTTCGCTCGACCCGCTTCAAAAATTGTTTCGGGATGATTTGATCGGTATCTACATTTACATAAGGAAGCGAGGCAACACTTCCCTCAATTTCGTGAAAAGCTTCCATTCTCTCCCCTCCCTATGCTTGTGCAGTGACGTCAAGTTCGCGTACATCCACAAATCGCCCGTGAACAGCGGCGGCAGCTGCCATAATCGGACTCATCAAGTGCGTGCGCGCCCCTTTCCCTTGACGTCCTTCAAAATTTCGGTTCGAGGTGGATGCACAGCGTTCCCCTTCCGGTACTTGGTCCGGATTCATGCCCAAACACATGCTACAGCCGGCACCTCTCCACTCAAAACCAGCATTAATAAATACTTCCGCTAACCCTTCGTCTTCAGCTTGGCGTTTCACTTTCATAGAACCGGGCACGACGAGCGCGCGAATTCCCGGAGCGACGTTCTTTCCGTCCAAATACTTGGCCGCCTCGCGCAAATCACTGATTCGCGCGTTCGTGCACGATCCGAGAAACACGTGTTGAATCGGGATATCGGTCATTTTCGTTCCCGGCGTCAATCCCATATAATCCAGCGATTGCTCAATCGCCCTCCGGTCTGCTTCTGTCTCGCCATCCTCGGGAGCAGGCACTTCGCCGTCAATGGATACGCCCTGACCGGGATTTGTGCCCCACGTGATCATCGGTTTCACTTCGGACGCATCCAATACCAACGTGCTGTCAAAGGTTGCGTCATCATCTGTCGCCAATTGCTTCCATTCCTCGACTTGCCTTTCATAGGCCGGACCTTTTTCCACATTCGGCCGCCCTTCCAAATAATCAAACGTAACCTGATCGGGACTGATTAAACCTGCGCGAGCGCCGCCTTCAATGGACATGTTACAAATGGTCATCCGCTCTTCCATCGTGAGTCCCCGAATTGCTTCTCCACGGTACTCAACGACGTGCCCGCTTCCGAAATTGACCCCGTATTTTGCGATTAACGCCAGAATGATATCTTTTGCACTCACACCGGCAGAAAGGCGGCCGTCAATGCGCACTTCCATCGTTTTCGGGCGATTTTGCCATAAACTTTGCGATGCCAGGACGTGTTCCACTTCGCTCGTGCCGATACCGAACGCCAATGCACCGAATGCCCCGTGTGTGGACGTATGACTATCTCCGCACACAATCGTCTTCCCGGGTTGTGTAAGCCCGAGCTCGGGACCGATAATATGAACAATTCCATTATGCGGACTATCCAGCCCGGCCAACTCCACTCCGAATTCCTTGCAGTTTTCCACAAGCACATCGATTTGTTTTTTGGCAATTTTATCGGTGATGGATTGGCGGTCATCCGTCGGAATGTTATGGTCCATCGTCGCGTACGTCAGATCCGGGCGCCTTACGCTTCGCCCCGCAAGCCTTAATCCTTCAAATGCTTGCGGCGATGTCACTTCATGAACTAAATGGAGGTCGATATATAGTAAATCCGGTTTTCCTTCTTCCTGATAAACCGTATGGCGATCCCAGATTTTTTCAATAATCGTTTTCCCCTTCACGCTTTCCCCCTCCTTATTCAAGTGCTTTTATGACGGCTTCGGTCATTTCCGCCGTTGTCACCGTTTCCTCCGTTTTAAGCGCAATGTCAGCCGTCCGGTAACCATCTGCCAGCACGGTTTCGATCGCTGTTTCGATTTGCTTCGCTTCCTTTTCCATTTCAAACCCGTACTTTAACATCATCGCTGCCGATGAAATAGCTGCCAACGGATTCGCGCGATTTTCTCCGGCGATGTCCGGCGCGGAACCATGTACCGGCTCATAAAGACCTACATCGGTTGAACCCATGCTTGCGGATGGCAACAATCCGAGGGATCCGGTCAACATTGAAGCTTCATCGCTAAGAATATCCCCAAATGTATTTTCGGTAACGATGACATCAAAAGCTGCCGGTTGTGCGATCAATTGCATGGCGGCGTTATCAACGAGCATATGCTCGAGCTCGACATCGGGATAATCGACTCGGATATCATCCACCGTTTCCCGCCATAATCGGCTTGATTCCAGCACATTTGCTTTATCCACGGATACGACTTTTCCCTTTCGCAAGCGCGCGGCTTGAAACGCCCGTTCGGCAATGCGCTTGATCTCCGACGTTTTATAGATAAGCGTATCAACAGCACGGGTTTCACCATCCGCGTCCTCTCGTTTTTTGGGTTCCCCGAAGTAGAGACCGCCGGTCAACTCTCTCACAATCAGAAAATCTACATCAGCGACAATTTCTTCCTTTAACGGGGAAGATTCGATAAGCGCCGAATAAGCTTTGACAGGACGCAAATTAGCATATAAGTCAAGCGATTTTCTAATTTCCAACAACCCTTTTTCCGGACGGTTGGCGCCCGGAAGGCGGTCCCACTTAGGGCCGCCCACAGCGCCAAGCAAAATGCCATCGCTTGCGGCACTGATTTCTTTCGTTTCAAGCGGCAAAGGTCCGCCTTTTTCATCAATGGCGCTCCCGCCGATCAAACCTTCTTTGAAAACAAATTCATGATCATGCAAACGTGCGATGTTTTCCATTACTTGTGTCGCTGCTCTCGTTACCTCGGGACCGATTCCGTCCCCGGGAAGTACGGCAATTGTTTTTTTTGTCATAAAAAGTCTCCTTCATCGACTACGAATGAACCGAAGGCTTCGGAACTTCGTCCGGTACAGCTGCAAGAATGCGGTTAATGGCATTAACATACGCGTAGGCAGAAGCCTCCAACACATCATGGGCGGTTCCGCGTCCAATCGATGTTTGTTCCGCATACGTCACGTGGACGACCACTTCCGCAAGGGCATCCTCGCCGCTGCTCACCGATTGAATGCGATAGTCATCCAATTGAATCGGGGCGCCGACAATTCGCTCCAGTGTATTGTAGACGGCTTCCACACTGCCTGAACCGGTGGCGGCTTCTTGCGTTTCTTCCCCATCGGGCAACTTCATTGTGATTGTTGCCGTCGGGATGTTATGCGTCCCCACGTTCACCTGCAGAGAGAGCATTTCATATGCTTTCGCCTCATCTTCATTTTTATCGGCGACGAGTAGTGCGAAAATATCATCGTCAGAGATGTCTTTCTTTTTATTCGCCAGTTGCTTAAATGCTTTAAACACGCGTTTTAATTCGGCTTCCGGCAGGTCAAAACCAAGTTCCGACACTTTGTTCTTAAACGCGTGCTTGCCGGATAATTTACCAAGCACCAACTTATTCGCGTCTACACCGACAAGTTCCGGCGTGATAATTTCATACGTGCTGCTTTCTTTTAGCACGCCATCTTGATGGATACCCGATTCATGGGCAAACGCGTTATTGCCGACGACCGCTTTATTGCCGGGAACAACGTTACCAGAGAGTTTGCTCACGAGGCTGCTCGTGCGTTTAATCTCTTGGAGATTAAGGTTTTGCTCAGCCCCATAGTGATCACGACGGATATGAAGGGCAACGGCAATTTCTTCTAGCGACGCATTGCCGGCACGTTCCCCAATGCCGTTAATGGTACACTCCACTTGATCAGCGCCTCCCTCAATAGCAGCAAGAGAATTGGCGACAGCCATCCCTAAATCATCGTGGCAATGGGTGGAGAGGGCAATGTCTTTTGCCCCTTTTACATTTTCCTTGAGGTGTTGAAACATTGCTCTAATCTCCTGGGCGGTCGTATAACCGACGGTGTCCGGCAAATTGATAACATCGACACCGGCTTCGATCACTTTTTCCATAATTTTCTTCAGAAAATCCCAATCCGTGCGACAGGCATCTTCCGCTGACCATTGCACGACCGAAAAACGTTCTTTCGCATAGCGAACAGCTTCCACCGAATCTTGAATCACTTGCGCTTGTGTCGACATTAATTTGTGATTAATGTGCACATCGGAGGTGGCAATGAAAAGATGAATCCGTGGTTCGGGAGAATCTTTCAATGCTTCCCACGCCGTGTCGATATCGCTTTTCGAAAGCCGGGAGAGTCCCGTCACTGAACTTTTCTTTACCGCTCTTGCGATTTGCTGCACAGAATAAAAGTCTCCCTCATTGGAGGCCGGAAAACCGGCCTCAATGATGTCAACGCCGAGACGGTCAAGCTGCTTGGCAATCTTCAATTTTTCTTCCCGATTCAGATTAAGCCCAGGTTGCTGCTCCCCATCCCGTAACGTCGTGTCAAAAAACTTAATTCTCCGCACGCGAAACCACTCCTTTTTGGTCGCCTTTGACAAATGGCATCATTTCACGAAGCTTTTGGCCGACGGCTGTGATCTCATGTTCAAGCTCGCGCTGATTGATTGCGTTAAATTCCGGTCGGTTGGCCTGATTTTCCAAAATCCAGCCTTTCGCAAATTTACCTGTTTGAATATCCTTCAATATTTCGCGCATCTCTTGCTTCGTATCGTCCGTAATGATCCTTTTGCCCGATTGGAAGTCGCCCCATTGTGCTGTGTCCGAGATTGAATATCTCATATACTCGAGGCCGCCTTCATACATGAGATCAACGATCAATTTCATCTCGTGCAAGCATTCGAAATAAGCAATCTCCGGTTGATATCCCGCTTCAACAAGCGTTTCAAATCCTGCTTTGACAAGTTCGGTCGTTCCTCCGCAAAGCACGGCCTGCTCCCCGAAAAGATCCGTTTCCGTTTCTTCCCGAAAAGTCGTTTCAAGGATTCCGGCCCGACCGGCACCGATTTGCTTCGCATACGCAAGGGCGAGGTCTTGCGCTTCCCCGTGAGGGTCTTGCTCGATCGCGTAAAGCGCCGGCACACCTGCACCGGATTCATACGTACGACGAACGATATGCCCGGGCCCTTTCGGTGCGACCATGAAAACATTCACATCGGAAGGCGGTTGGATTTGGCTAAAATGAATGTTAAATCCATGGGCAAAAACTAATGATTTTCCAGCTGTCAACTCAGGCTTGATTTGTTTTTCATAGATAGCAGGCTGTGATTCGTCCGGAAGCGCGAGCATGAGAATGTCGGCCTTTTGGGTTGCGTCATCTACTTCGTACACGTTGAATCCATCTTGCTCCGCTTTTTCCCAAGACTTTCCTCTTCTAAGTCCGATAATTACATCGACGCCGCTTTCTTTTAAATTAAGGGCATGGGCGTGACCTTGTGAACCAAAGCCGATGACCGCGACGGTTTTTCCATGTAGTACGCCTTCATTTACATCATTGTTGTAATATACTTTTACCATTTTTAAATCTCTCCCTATTTCTTTTATTATTGGATAAATGAATAATGCAGATCTTGCGATTGCTTTTTGGAACTTCTTTTTAAGGCGGTCGTGCCTGTTCTCGCCAATTCTTTCAGCCCATATGGTTTGATTAAATCAATAAAGGCTTCCACTTTTTGGTGATCGCCGGTCACTTGCAACGTCATGCTCTCCCGCCCCACATCGATAATGGATGCGCGAAAAGGGCGGGCGAGCGTTTCGATTTCGCCGCGCGTCTGCGGGGTGGCAACAACCCTGATGAGCGCGAGCTCACGCGCGACAATGTTTTCATCCGAGATGTCCCGGACTTTCAACACATCGACTTGTTTGTTAAGCTGTTTAATCACTTGATCGAGCCCCCGGTCGCTATCCACATTGACGACAAACGTCATTCTTGAAATCTCCGGGTTCTCGGTCATACCAACGGTAATGCTTTCAATGTTGAATTGTCGGCGGGAAAATAAACCGGTAATGCGGTTTAATACTCCCGTTGAATTGTTGACGGTTGCCGAGATGGTGCGTTTCACGGACGGATCCCCTCCATTTCATGGTGTCCTTTGCCGGGGGCAATCATCGGATAGCAATTCTCATCGGCCGTTACGCGAAAATCAAAAAGCACCGGTCCGTCTTCCTTAAGACCCTTTTGAAACGTTGCACGGGCTTCGGACGGATCTTCTATTTTATAGGCCTTGATGTTATACGCTTCGGCAAGCTTTAGAAAGTCCGGCTGGATCGGAAATAACGAGTGTGAATAACGCTCTTCGTAGAAAAGTTCTTGCCATTGGCGAACCATTCCCAGTGAAGCATTGTTCACGATGACGATTTTCACGGGCAAGTTTAATTCTTGTAAAATCGACATTTCCTGCATCGTCATTTGAAAACCTGCATCCCCGATGACAGCGATCACGTCCCGATTCGGCTCCGCAAACTGCGCGCCGATGGCAGCGGGGAAACCAAAGCCCATTGTTCCCAAACCACCCGACGTCACCCAACGATGGGGGTTGGCAAAGCGATAATACTGCGCCGCCCACATCTGATGCTGCCCGACATCGGTCGTAACGATAGCCTCGCCTTTCGTTTCCTCGTAAACCATGTCAAGGAGCGCTTGTGGCTTTATCGTTTTCCCGTCATCGTTATACCAAAGTGGGTAGTCATCACTGTAATGTCGGAGGTGCTGATGCCATTCATCATAAGGAACAGGGGCTTTGTCAAGCGCCGACAAACTTTTTAGCGCTTCCTTCGCATCCCCCACGACCGGAATTGCGGTTTCGACATTTTTTCCAATCTCAGCCGGATCGACGTCGATGTGGACGACCTCGGCTTCCGGAGCGAAATAGTTTAAACTCCCGGTGAGCCGGTCGTCAAAGCGGGCACCGACATTGATAAGCAAGTCGCATTCATGGAGCGCCATATTGGCCGCGTATAACCCATGCATCCCCGCCATGCCCAGAAACTGCGGATGATTGCCGGGGAATGAACCTAAGCCCAATAATGTGTTTGTCACCGGGATTTGCTGTTTCGTCGCGTATTCGAACAGTTCATCCGCCCCATCTGCGTGAAGAACACCGGCGCCGGCAAGAATGACCGGTTTTTTCGCCCGCTCTACGGCTGCCGCCACCTTTTTGATTTGCAAACGATTCGGTTGCACTGTTGGCTGATAACCGGGCATATGAACCTGCTTCGGATATTTAAATTCTCCGATAGCCGTTGAGACATCTTTCGGAAGATCAATCAGCACCGGTCCCGGCCTTCCCGTCGTTGCAATATGAAAAGCTTCCTTCATGACACGCGGAATATCGTTCACATCACGCAATTGGATGTTATGCTTCGTGATCGGCATCGTTACCCCAACAACGTCTGCCTCTTGAAAAGCATCCGTTCCGATCACGTTCGTTGCCACCTGCCCCGTGATCACAATCATTGGCAACGAGTCGATCATCGCATCCGCGATCCCGGTCACGACGTTTGTTGCCCCCGGTCCGGATGTAACAACACAAACGCCCGGTTTCCCGGATACACGCGCATATCCTTCCGCGGCATGAATCGCCCCTTGTTCATGGCGGGCAAGAATGTGATGAATGCCCATTTTGTAAATTTCATCATACGTAGGCAAGATGGCCCCGCCGGGATACCCAAAGATGATGTCTACATTTTCTTCCGCCAAAGCACGCAGTACGATCTGACTTCCATTCAACTTTTGTGTTTGCTGCTCATTTGCAGTTTTCTCTGCCTGGGTTCTCACGCTTGTGCCCATCTCTGTTCCTCCTTCATCGCGTTGGTTCTCCACCATTGGCACTCGGCTCCTTTTTTCAAAGATCTAAGTTTAGGACGAACGTTAATAAAAAAACCTTTTCGTCCCATTGGCGATCATGCCAAAGGGGCGAAAAGGTTTCCGCGGTACCACCCTTGTTTCCGCGCTCTTCCATAGCAGCACGGACACTCGGCGCAACATCTTTGCGCCTTTTGCCTAACGACCCGGAAGAGATAATGACTCCGGGCCGGCTGGAACTAATGATTAATCCGTTCATTCCAGCACTCAGAGGGGAGTTCATCAGAAAGGGCACCTCCGCTTCTCAGCTGACGCGGCTCTCTGTAAAATGCCGATTTTCCAATTACTTATCCTCATCAACGTGTTGTTTTTTATTTTCTTTTATCCGCCGATCTCTGCTTCTTGAGCATAGATTTGCATACCGTCGGTTGCTACTTTATTCCGAAAACACTTTGTAATATGCTCCGTTTCTGGTCCAGGCAGCCCATCGTTGATGACACGCCCGTCGACTTTAACAACCGCGATGACCTCAGCAGCCGTGCCGGTTAGAAAAACTTCATCGGCAACATAGACGTCATGGCGTGTAAAAGGTTCTTCTTTTACTTTATAGCCTTCCTCTTCGGCAATCTCGATAATCGCCTCCCGAGTAATGCCCTCCAATGCACCGACATAACCGGGCGGAGTATAGAGTACTTTATCCTTTACGAGGAAAATGTTGTCTCCCGAGCCTTCTGCCACATATCCTTCATTGTTCATCATGAGCGCTTCGGGAACATTCGCGAGGTTGGCTTCGATTTTGACGAGAATATTGTTGAGGTAATTGAGCGATTTCACCTTTGGACTCAACACATCCGGACGATTACGCCTCGTCGCAACACTGACAATTTCAAGTCCGGTTTCATAGAGCTCTTCAGGGAAAAGCGCCAATTCTTCCACGATCACAACAACTTGGGCCGTGCCGCACGATTTCGGGTCCAGTCCAAGATTGCCGACGCCTCTGGAAACGACCACCCTTACGTATGCATCTCTTAAGTCATTTTTACGGATTGTTTCAGCGATCAATTCCTTCATAACTTCGAAATCATAAGGGATGTCAAGCATAATTGATTTTGCAGATTCGTAGAGGCGAACGAGATGTTCGTCGAGTCTGTATATATTGCCATCATAGGCACGAATGCCTTCAAATACCCCATCTCCATATAGAAAACCATGATCATAAACGGAAATCTTTGCATCTTCTTTGCGGACAAATTCTCCGCTTAAAAAAATCCATTGATCATCTTCCATACCTTCTCACCACCTCGTAATACTTCACTTCCCTCATTTGTTCACGTCGAGTGGTCAAATGTTTTTCCAAGAACGACAAAATGTATACCATATATATTACGCCGTTTATTTGTTGCGGTCAACCGTTTTCCATAAAATTATAGAAGATTTTTAGATTATTTCTTGCCTTTATTTTCATGGAACTGACAAACCGATTTTTTTCCTCGACTAAACAATTTAATTCATTTGTGATAAGATATAAAAATATTAGGTTGGCCCACCCTCCAATTGGACGTTTGTACAACCTTCACCCTGCAAGAACTTGGCTTTTTCCCAAGCTTTTATGGCGAAAAACCTTAGTTGCACTTATGCAGGTAAAAAGTTAATTTATGCTTTCATACCTGCCAAAACAATTAAGAAAGGGGCTATATTCAATGGTCACACAAACAACGCAAAAAAGTAACGAAGAAATAGCAAACGAATATGTGAATAGCGTTTATGATACGGTGTGCAACCGTAATCCGGACGAGGCGGAATTTCATCAAGTTGTAAAAGAAATTTTCGACTCATTAGTACCGGTCCTTGCTAAACATCCTGAGTACATGAATCAGAGCATCCTTGAGCGAATTGTTGAACCGGAACGATTGATCACTTTCCGTGTTCCATGGGTAGACGACGAAGGGAATATCCATGTGAACCGAGGCTACCGCGTCCAGTTTAACAGCGCGATCGGACCTTACAAAGGCGGGCTCCGTTTCCACCCTTCCGTCAATCCAAGTGTCATTAAATTCCTCGGTTTTGAACAAATCTTCAAAAATTCCCTTACGGGACAACCGATCGGAGGCGGCAAAGGAGGAGCCGATTTTGATCCGAAAGGAAAGTCCGATGCGGAAATCATGCGTTTTTCGCAGAGCTTCATGCACGAGCTCGGCCAGCACATCGGTCCGGACGTTGATATCCCTGCCGGCGATATTGGGGTGGGCCCAAGGGAAATCGGTTATATGTTTGGACAGTATAAAAAAATGCGAGGCCGTTTTGAGGCAGGAACCATCACTGGAAAAGGAATGAATTATGGCGGAAGTCTCGTTCGCAAAGAGGCAACCGGCTACGGAACCATTTATTTTGTTGAAAAAATGCTTGAAAAACAAGGTATTAGCTTTAAAGGTCAAACCGTTGCCGTCTCCGGTTCGGGAAATGTTTCCATCTACGCGATAGAAAAAGCGAAGGAACTTGGAGCAAAGGTTGTCACTTGCAGCGATTCCGATGGATATATTTATGATGAAAAGGGCATTGACGTTGAAACCGTCAAGCGCCTAAAGGAAGTGGAAAGAAGACGGATTGAAGATTACACCGACGAGCATCCTCATGCGAAATATTTCGATTCTCCAACGGATGTATGGACAGTTCCGTGCACGGTCGCGCTCCCTTGCGCCACCCAACAAGAAATCGATGAGGAAACAGCCAATCAATTGATCAAAAATGGCGTCATTGCTGTTGGCGAAGGGGCAAACATGCCAACAACACTGGAAGCAATTAATATCTTCAAGAAAAACAATGTCCAATTCGCCCCGGCAAAAGCAGCAAACGCCGGCGGAGTAGCAGTTTCATCGCTTGAAATGGCCCAGAACAACATGGGTTTCTCCTGGTCCTTTGACGAAGTGGATGGAAGGCTTCGTGAAATTATGAAAAACATCTATGATAACAGCTCAGAAGCTGCCGAAACGTATGGTTATGCCGGCGACTTGGTTATCGGCGCAAACATTTCCGGCTTCCTTAAAGTTGCCGATGCTATGGTTGCGCAAGGGGTTGTGTAGGTATATGAATAAAAGCCTCGGTTTTTTAACCGAGGCTTTTTATGTAGCAATAACGGATATCCACGGATGTCTGGGAAGAAAACAAATCGACTATCGTTTTGATGCAGTCCAGACACATTTGTGAAATATACGTCCGATCAAGCGCACAAATGCAAGATAAAATCTTCATAGCCTTGAATAAGGACAAAAATACAGTTGGTCTCAGAATTTTGTCTTGAAAAACGATAATGGAAGACAAAGACAATGAATATGCCAGCGTTTTGTCCTGAAAAGAGTGAATGCAGGACAAAATATCGGGCGATGCCAAAATTTCGTCTTCAAAAAGAGGAGGGGTGAAGCTAAAACCAAAACATGCTAATCATGAGGCAGGTTGCAGTGACGCAACCCAAGACCGCATCTTTCGTCTGAATATGGATCCAAAGAGATGTTGCATGATTGCACACTTCTTTTGATCCATTGTAACAATGCACCAATTTTGTGTATCCAACTTTTATTCTACCTCCACATTGTCGCCGCTGGACGCCATTAAATGTGTAAATTGGGTTGTTTTATGGCGCTCAAACGAATGGAAGCTGACATAAATAGGGATGCACACTTTTCAGTAACGTTTCGCTACTCTAAAGCTTCATTTTAATTTTGGCAGTCCAACAAGAAAATCAATTAAGAAAAACCTAGCTTGGGAAAACCGCCCAAGCTAGGTCCTTGTCATGATCACTGCTTGTCCGATAGCCGGTACTCATAACCGTGAACACCTTTATAATACTCCGGATACATCTCCCCTTCACATTGTTGGCAGGCAAACATGGGTGGGACACTGGGGTTGCCGGGATCCATTGCGTCAAAATCGCGAACCACAGTGTAAGGGATCGCTTCGTGTTCATGACACTGTAAACAAACAAAGTTGACGGTCTTGGGATGCTGATTCGTCGGTGGTTTCTTCTTCTTTTTTTGTTTCTTTTTTCGGTGTTTCGATACGGGGGACATGACCGATCTCCCTTTCCAAATAGCTTCTGGCCGTTTCACCCAAGGCGACTTTAACCACTAATCGCCCGTTCTCAAGACAGACTTCTCCCTTATACTCAAAGTAGTTATCACATTTGGGACACCGCAGAGGATCCTTATGTCCGCTAGCCATGACCCGTTCTCTCCAAGTTTGGCGGCGCAGGGTTCGCTTCACCTGGGTGATCCACGTCTTCTTCGTTTTTTGCCCCGCTGCCAGTAACTTTTTACTCACGTTCTTCGTTCTTCTCGAGTACAGCCCATAATGACGGATCGTTTTAAACTGTTCATCCGGGATATGACGGATCAGACGCATGATAAAGACCTCAACACTGATCGTTTCATACTTCTCTTTCCCATCGACTTTATCATGGTACTTAAACGTCACCATTTGCCCGTCATAGGCCTCGATCCGATTGATGCCAATCGCCGGTCGACGCATATAACGGCCAATATATCGGAGTTGGTCTTGCACCTCCCCCCGTTGTTTAGGGGCATAGATATAAAAGCCCTCTCCGTTTTTGGAAAACGCTTGTTGGAGACGCGCTTGCACGCGTTTCTTGTCTTTTCCGGATAAATGCTTGCGAATCAGCTTCAAGACAACGGTTTGCCATTGTTTGCGAAGCATCTGGAAGGGGAGAAAATCATACGTTTTCCATTCCCCCTTCTTTGTCATCCCGCCCATTGTCACCAGCATGTGAATGTGGGGATTGAAATTGACTTGGGAGCCAAAGGTATGTAACCCCGCAATGATCCCCGGGGTCACTTTTTTCTTCTTCTCGAAATATTCTTTGAGCAGCCGTGCACCTTCATCCATCAACATTTTTTATAATTCCCGGTGAAGGAGAAACACGTCTCGCAGTCCCTCATCGATCGTCAGAATCACATGCCGATGGTTGACCTGGAACACGTCTTCCATGAGCAGACGACTCCATTCCTCGCTTTCTCCAATCGAACAGGTCGTACAAAATCGCCCTTTACAGCGATAGGGGACTTTTCGAGTCTCGTGGCAGCCTTCGCATACAAAGAGCTTGAATCCGTTCTCGGGATTCCCACAATCGCGGAATTTTTCCACTTCTTTATGGACAACAGGGCGGATGCGATCCCCGTGTTTTTCGACAAATTGTTCCCAATGATGATGGTGGTCAAAGAATATACGTCGAAGACTATTAGGTTCCATATCTACACCCTAACACATTCCCCGGCATAATAGGGGCCGAAATTTATACTTTCTTATCTTTTTAGAAAACTTGGCTTTCGCCAAGCTTTATGGAGAAAGCCTTAGTTGCACTTATGCAGGTAAGAAAGTCGGTTTATACTTTCTTATCTGCCAAAGAAAATGCGCCTTTACTGCATAAAAGAATGCAGTAAAGGCGCTTTGTATCTCTTCTTATTTTTAGCATCTGAAATGGCGTCCCAGGCAGGACTCGAACCTGCGACCTACAGCTTAGAAGGCTGTTGCTCTATCCAGCTGAGCTACTGGGACATAGCGACATTATCTATATTAGCGAATTGTAAGGGCAGAGTCAATGGCCAATTTATTTTTTTGGCCATCCCTTTACGATTCCCTTATGAAAGAGAAATCAATCATTTCACTGCCGCTCCCTTTTTCATAAAAACGGACTGCTTGAACTTCCCCGTTTTCAATCATCACGATGGCATAGGTCGGTTCCGTTGGCTTTTTCGGCAATGTTAAACTGCCGGGGTTCACATAAATAATGCCTTCTTTTTCGTAAGCACCGGCGTAATGGGAATGCCCATGGAGAACGAGATCGGCGTCTTGCTCCATTGCTGTTTGTTGCAAACGTTGATTGGTGCTTTTCACGTGATACAGATGCCCATGGGTGAGCCAGACGTTGATCCCGTCGATGGTAAGAACCTCGTGCTCAGGAAATTCACCGGGTACATCTGTATTTCCGCTTACAACATAGAAAGAATCCAGAAGCGGATCTTTCCTGTCCAATTCGGAATCCCCGCAATGAAACATTGCATCAACATGCTGTTCATGGCGATCTCTAAGCTTTTTTAAACCTTCGCGATCCCCATGTGTATCACTAACGACAAGCCATTGCATCTTTTTCCACCCCTTTCAATTTGATCGCGGCTTTAAGAAAGTCAAATGACTGATAAACCGCTTGTTTTGGCAGATATATTTAAGATTTTACTGATAAAAATACGGTTACTGAATTCGTGATCAGTGTTCGAATCGATTTGGTGCACTAGTGCAAGGTGGCTTAATTACCCGATCATGGAGAAGACATTCGGTCGTTAACAATAGCTTCTGGCTCCCTAACTCGGACAATTGGCTGCCTCATGACGACCGTAATGGCCTGAATGAAAAGGGTTCGGTCGCTATAGCCGCATCATGGTGACCGAAAAGGCTTGTCTCAAAAGACTTCGGTCGCCATGGCTGCCCCATGGCGACTGAACGAGCGATTCGTTTTCGTGTTCGGTCGCCATGACCATTTCAAGACCGGGATTTCTGTTTCGCAGGAAGGCTTTCGGTCATTGATGAACGTCTTTGATACCTTTACTCTGTTTAAACCGGTCGATACCATGGTTTTAAGTCCTAATCCAGACCTTTGGTAGCTGATGTGATCACTTATTTCAGCCATTTTCCACTAGTGGTCTGTTTCAAAAGTTCTTTCTCCCTTTGTTCGCCATACCCGTATTTCCTTCCGATGGTACTCCTCCCCAGGAAGAACGGGAATTACTTGCCCTCTCTTGTTCTTATAGAAGCAACCGATCTTCGACAGAGTGATTACTCTGTTCGTCCTCCGTCCAAGGGATCAAATCACCTCTAGCTCCCCGACCTTCCCCAAGCTTCTTTCAGTTTTTGCAACGCTTTGCTGCGGTGACTGATATGATTTTTTTCTTCCGATGAAAGCTCGGCTAGCGTTTTTTGCAATTCCGGGATATACATAAGCGGGTCATATCCGAAACCATTCGTCCCTTTTGGCTCCGATGCAATTTCTCCTTCGCATGTTCCTTCTACCTCAATGGAATCTCCATTCGGATCCTTATAAACAAGGGCACAAATAAATCGGGCCGTTCGCTCCTCCCGTGGTACCTCCGCAAGAGATCGAAGCAGCTTTTCGTTATTTTTTTCATCATCCTTGTTCTCGCCTGCAAATCGAGCCGAATATACACCGGGAGCCCCCTCGAGCGCATCGACGGCTAACCCGGAATCGTCGGCAAGGGCGGGGAGGCCGGTGTATTCCGCCACATATTCGGCTTTGATGCGGGCATTTGCAACAAACGTTTCCCCTGTCTCCTCTATTTCCGGGCAGTCAGGGTAGTCACGCAATGAATAAACCGTTGCCGCACCTGCCAATAGGGTCTCTAATTCTTTTCTTTTTCCCTCGTTAGTCGTAGCCAAAACAATACTTTTCATATTTTCCCATCTCCCACTTTCGGAAGTGTCGTCCCCGCATCTTCTAATACACGCTTTTGGATCCCGACCAGACGCTGGATCCCCTTTTCGGCCAAACCAAGCATCTCATCCAATTGTTCCCGGGAAAATGTAGCCTCTTCACCGGTTCCTTGAATTTCAACAAAATGACCGGCGCCCGTCATGACGACGTTAAAATCAACCGCTGCAGCCGCGTCTTCCTCGTAACATAAGTCGAGCAACGCTGCTCCTTGATCGTCAATACCTACGGAAATTGCAGCCAGATAATCCACAATCGGAAAAGATTTTAACTCTACATTTTGGGCTAAACGTGAAAATGCCATCGCGCTCGCCACAAATGCCCCCGTAATGGAAGCTGTCCGTGTTCCCCCGTCTGCTTGAATGACATCACAGTCTACCCAAAGCGTGCGCTCGCCAAAGGATTCAAGGTCAATAACGGAGCGCAGCGCGCGACCGATCAGTCGTTGAATTTCCATCGTCCGTCCGGATACTTTCCCTTTTGAAGATTCGCGGATATTGCGTTCTTCCGTCGCGCGCGGAAGCATCGCGTATTCCGCCGTCACCCATCCTTTTCCTTGCCCGCGCAAAAATGGCGGGACCCGCTTTTCAATACTGGCTGTACAAATCACCTTTGTATCACCGACACGGATGAAAACGGAGCCCTCCGGATGCTTTAAATAATCCGTTTCGATCACCGTTTCTCGCAATTCTTCCCGATTTTCTCTATCATCCACGCGCATGTGCATCTCCTCCTCCACCGCCAATTGTCGTTATTTTCCAATGTCATATGTATATTTTATCAAAAAGCATCAGAAAAAGGCAGCATCGACGACTATGCTACCTTCTCCCCTTGAGAGTATATCATTTTTTTAACACCTTTGCATTTGCCTTAAAACTCTCCTTGATTAACCATTGCAGGCCTTGAAACCGGCTCTGCAAACGATTCGCCGTCTACTTGTTCAAGCTGGGATTCTCCGTCAACGTGATAATCAACTTCTTCCACGCCGTCAATGCCTGTCAAGGAAAGGGTGAGCATGGCCATCGCTTCTTCGGATAAAGCCTCTCCGTCATTTTCGGCCAACAATGCTTCGTTAAAGTTTACCGTTAAAACGCCGTCTTCCAATTCAGGTTCTTCAACCAGTTCCACATTTTGGCGTAATGCCGAAATTAAATCTGTTTCCGGATTCGGGCCGTTCATTAAAGCGCCAACGACAGCCGAAGCTTTATTTTCATCTCCGTCAATTCGCCGGGTAACGGGAACATAATACTCATCGTCTTCTTTTACACTAATAAAATAAACCGTTGCTGCTTCACTCGCTGTTATATCGGCGGGGCCGTTTCCTTCAAGATTAATGCCAACAGACTCAGCTGTGCCATCGCCAACCGGTGTATCCGCGTTTGGAAGCGTTTCTTGTGTATGGCCATTGATTTGAATTTCCACTTGCTCAACCTCGTCAAATTGCGTCAATGTCCACGTAACCGCTTGTAATAATGCCTCCTCATGCTCTTCGGGATACTCTGCAAACTCAGGTGAAAAATCGACAATGGCTGTGCCATCATCCGATAAATCAACGCCCTGAACTTCCGTCTCCGGCGGCAACACTGCCTGGAGACCGCTAGGCAATTGATTCGTGATCGGTCCCTCTACAACAAGGTGTTCAAGGGTCTGTTTAAGAACTTCCGGATCATTTTCAAACTGAAAGGTCCGGGGAACGACTAGGCCATCTTCATCGAGCAAGTATAGTTCCCTTTCCACTGATTCACCCTCAGAATCTCCATTTTCTTCGCCCTCATCTGGTTCCTCGCTGCCCGAATCTTCCTCTGTCTCGATTTCTGAGGCCTCTTCCTCCTGCGCGTCACTGCTCGCTTCCTCGTTTAGTTCGGCTTCATCGTTCCCTGAACTACAACCGTACACCAACAGCGCCGTCAACATGAGAAAAGAGGACCCCTTCAAAAACTTTCGCACGCTTTTCCCCTCCCTAAGAAAGCTCATCTACACAAAGTATACGAGCTAACAGGGAAAAATAGACCAGCCTTCTATGAAGATTATCAGGAAAAGCGTTCTATAATTAAGCAGGTTAAAAAACTTGGGTTTTCGCCAAGCTTTTATGGCGAGAAACCTTAGGTTGCACTTATGCAGGAAAAAAAGTCGGTTTATACTATCTTTTCTGCCAAAATAAGATGATCAACGATTTGATCCTCAAGTCCAAGCCATCGCTTCGCGATCGTTTGAAAATGCTGAACCGAACCTGTCGTAAAAAAAACATGTTCCCGCGTTCGTTCGTCTTTCCGGTTTAACCCCTGGTGTTGAAGAATCGTGCTCACTTCACGCGCGGTCTCGGAACCGGAAGAAATGACCTGAACGCCCTCGCCTACAACATTTTGGATGATCGATGCCAGCAACGGATAATGCGTACAACCCAAGATCAGCGTATCAAAAGATTTTTGCAGGAGTGGCTTTAAAGTATCCGCAACGACCCTATGCGCCTCATCGACGCTCACCCTTCCCTGCTCCACAAGAGGGACAAATGTCGGGCAAGCGAGGCTATGTACGGTAACCTTTCCGCCTTGAATGCTTGATATAGCCTGTGGATAAGCGTCGCTTTTTATCGTTCCCTCCGTGCCGATCACCGCGATCTCTTTTCTTTTCGTAACATTGAGCGCCGCCAATGCACCCGGCTGCACGACACCAACGACCGGTATCGGCAGTCGTTCCCGCACTTCGTCAAGAACGACGGCTGTGGCTGTATTGCACGCAATAATGAGCATTTTAATATTTTCATTTACAAGGTGGTCAATCATCTGCCAAGTGAACAGCCGAACCTCTTCTGCCGACCTCGGCCCATATGGACAACGGGCAGTATCTCCAATATAAATCATAGGCTCTTTCGGTAGTTGACGGGCAATCTCCTCGGCGACGGTTAATCCCCCGATCCCTGAATCAATAATGCCGATTGGTGTATTCAATGTCTTTTCTCTCCTATTGATCCTTTTCCATTTCCGCATGCAAGGAAGCCAACGTTTGTTGCAATTGATCAATTTCTCTAACTGAAAAATGCGCTAAAATATCAGTTAAATAATCTTGTCGCTTTTGAATCACTTCCCGAATAATCTCTTTTCCATAATCCAAGATATGGACGCGCACAACTCTGCGATCATGTCGGTCTTTCACACGTTCCACCATCCCGTTGCTTTCCAAACGGTCAACAAGGTCCGTGGTTGTGCTAAATGCCAAATACATTTTCGCAGATAGTTCTCCTATAGTAAGATCGCCGCTTTCCTGCAAATATTGCAAAGCAATAAATTGAGGGGGAGTAATCGGAAAATGGTTTAATATTTCACGTCCTTGCTGTTTCACCATATAGGAAATGCGCCGGAGTGATTTTTCTATTCGTTCAACCCTTGCTTCCTCCATGCAATCCCCCTTTACATATCGGGTTGGCTAATCGAGTCCCCTTTATTTTCACTCTTTTTTCATAAAATTGCAAGGCAGTCAAAAACGCCTGCCGAAGCAGGCGCCTATTTGATCTCGGCATGGACCAATTCTTTCACTTCATCTGCTGTACCGCAGACCAAGGCACGTTCAACCAATGCTCGTGCATCGTTCCCACTTAACGTTCTCATAAGGCTTCGAGCGGGTAAAATAGAGCTGGCACTCATGCTGAATTCATCCAAGCCCATCCCCAACAATATTGGAAGAGCCGTTTCCTCACCGGCCATTTCCCCGCACATTCCCGTCCATTTGCCTTCCGCGTGAGACGCATCAATCACATTTTTAATTAATTGCAACACCGCGGGATGATACGGTTGATATAGATGAGACACACGCTCGCTCATACGGTCGGCGGCCAGTGTGTATTGCACCAGATCATTGGTTCCGATGCTAAAAAAATCTACTTCTTTTGCAAATGATGCAGCCGCAACAGCGGTGGAAGGAATTTCGACCATAATCCCGACCGATACTTGGGAATCGAAAGAAAACCCTTCATCGGTTAACCGTTTCTTTTCTTCTTCGACAAGTCCTTTTGCCGCGCGAAATTCTTCTAGTGTTGCTACCATCGGAAACATGATTTTCAGGTTTCCGTAATGACTCGCGCGAAGCAATGCCCGCAGCTGAGTGCGAAACATATCGGTTTTTTCCAGACAGAGCCGAAGGGCACGAAATCCAAGAAACGGGTTCAACTCTTCAGGGAGATCAAGATACGGGAGATTTTTGTCTCCTCCGATGTCCAAGGTGCGGATGACGACCGGAGCACCATTCATTCGTTCGACAACGGTCCGATAGGCTTCAAACTGTTCCTCTTCTCCCGGAAAACTGTCCCGTCCCATGTAAAGAAACTCCGTGCGGTAGAGACCGATCCCTTCCGCGCCGTTCTCGAGCACCCCCCTCATGTCATCGGGAGTACCGATATTGGCGGCCAGCTCCACACACTCCCCATCTGCGGTAACGGATGGCTCACCAACTAGTTTTTTCTGCTTTGCTTTCTCTTCCGCAAGCTTTTGTTGCCGCTCACGATACGTGTTCAACGTAGATTCATCGGGATTGATAAAGACTTCCCCATTGGCACCGTCCACGATAAGGAGATCCCCGTTCTGTACGACGGAAGTAATTTTTCGTGTTCCAACGACCGCCGGAATCTCCAATGAACGGGCCATGATCGCGGAATGAGACGTTCTGCCGCCGATATTAGTCACAAAACCGAGCGTATACTGCCGATCCAGTTGCACGGTATCCGATGGCGTTAAATCATGGGATATGATAATCACTTCTTCGTCTATAGCAGCAAAGCTCGTATTCTCCACTCCTGCAAGATGCAAAAGCACACGTTGGGAAACGTCTCTAATATCAGCGGCCCGTTCCCGCATATACGCATTATCCATGTCTTCAAACATTTGTATGTACATGGAAGAAACCTCTTGGAGCGCAAACGAAGCGTTGACACCGTCATCTTTTATTTTGGATTCGACAGCATCGATTAATTCCGGATCTTCCAGAACGAGGATATGAGCGGAAAAAATCTCAGCATTTTCTTCCCCTTGCTGAACAAGCGTCTTTTCCCGAATTGTCTCCAATTCCCTCTTCGCTTTATCCAGAGCTTCCCGAAATCGCGTGGATTCCTCTTCAACATCCGAGACCGTTCCCTTTTGAATGTTCAAATCCGGTTGCTCGAGGAGGAATGCATGTCCGATGGCTATGCCGTTGGACGCGGCTATCCCTTTTATATGATCCGTCATCATTCTCCCAATCCTTCTTGGATCGTGTTTGTGAGTGCTTCCATTGCTTCTTCCTCATCGTTTCCATCCACGGTAACGAGAATTTCGCCGCCTTTCCCTACGCCCAGTGACATGACGCCCATAATCGATTTAAGATTCACAGACTTTCCTTTCGATTCAACCGTAATTTCCGAAGCAAATTGACCGGCTTTATTCACCAAGTTTGTGGCCGGACGCGCATGTAACCCTGTTTCTGCGGTAATGGTAAATGTTTTTTGTTTCATGTATGTCGTCTCCTTTGTCAATGCAAATCGTTTCTTATACGTACTTGTCATATTTTATTATAGATGCACCGATAAAACAAGGCACAAAGATTCCTATCAGCTTTGACAGAGACTCGGCTTTTCGTTATCACGGGAAACCCAAGCATCGTTTACACTAGTAGTCTATATCAGAAGTTCTTTCCAAAACTCCTATTCAAATATCTCCCGATTCTTCGAAGACTGATCGGGGCTAAAAACTGCATTTTGAATTCTCAGTTGCTGTGGTTGATCATCGTTTGGCTGGATTTTTGTGCAAGAAAGCATTTTTGAAACGTTGCACTAGTGCAGAACGCCTGATTGACACGGGACCCACCCTTTTGCACGACTTGTCCCACACTATGGAGGCCAAAATGCTGCAGAAGAAAAGGCTTTTGAAAAACTACACTAGTCGTCCGCCACTTTTTTCCCTGACACTCACCGAAGGGCTTCTATAAACATACGATATGATGACTAAAATCTTTCTTCCGTATGTCCAATTGTATTAAGACGCGCACCAAAGGTGGCCTGGATAGAAAGGGTGACACGAGAGTGAAGGACCTGGAACGTGCTCCTCGTTCCCTTTTAACAAAAAGGGAAAAAGAAGTCTTTGACCTTCTTGTCAAAGACCAAACAACAAAGGAGATCGCCGGACAGCTTTACATTAGCGAAAAAACAGTCCGAAACCATATCTCAAACGCCATGCAAAAATTAGGTGTTAAAGGACGTTCACAAGCAGTCATCGAATTAATACGTCTTGGCGAAATCCAGATTTAATGAGTGCCGGCTTTCGGTGGAAGGCCGGGCTTTTTCATATTTTTTCTCAACGGAAAAAATATCCTCATTGAAAATACGGATGCCCACGGATGGGCATCCGTATTTTTTATTGACCGCCTCCGAAGAAGTTCTTAAACGCTTGTAACGTTTGATCCCGGTTGAGCGCTGCAATGGATGTTGTGAGCGGGATGCCTTTCGGACAAGACTCCACACAGTTTTGGGAGTTGCCGCAGTTCTGCAAACCGCCTTCTCCCATCAACGCGTTCAAGCGGTCCGGCTTATTCATTTCACCGGTCGGGTGGGCGTTAAAGAGACGAACCTGTGACACGGCCGCCGGCCCGATGAATTCCGAGTTGCTATTGACATTCGGGCAAGCTTCCAAACAAACGCCGCATGTCATGCATTTGGATAATTCATATGCCCATTGGCGCCGGTTTTCGGCAATTCGTGGTCCCGGTCCAAGGTCATAGGTGCCGTCAATCGGAATCCATGCTTTCACTTTCTTCAAGGAATCGAACATACGGCTACGGTCAACGATGAGATCCCGCACGACCGGAAAAGTTTTCATCGGCTCCAGGCGAATCGGTTGCTCAAAATCATCGATAAGCGCCGTGCAAGATTGTTGGGGTTTCCCGTTGATGATCATCGAGCATGCCCCGCACACTTCTTCCAAACAATTCATGTCCCAGACGACAGGTTTTGATTCTTTTCCATCGGTGGTAACAGGATTACGGCGAATCTCCATTAACGCGCTGATCACATTCATGTTCGGTTTATATTCAATTTCAAATTCTTCGTTGTAGGGTTGATCATCCGGGCTGTCTTGGCGAGTGATGACAAAGCGAATTGTTTGTTGGTCGCTCATGATTTTCCAGCTCCTTGTTGCTCTGTCGTTTTATTCTTGGAGTAGTCTCTCTTTCTCGGTTTGATCAACGATACGTCCACATCTTCATATTCAATGGCCGGGCTTTTTTTCGACGAATCATACTTGGCTTTTGTCGTCTTTAAAAATTCTTCGTCGTTACGGTCCGGGTACTCAGGCTTGAAGTGGGCGCCGCGGCTTTCATTTCGGTGGTAAGCGCCCATCGTAATGACACGTGCCAAATCGAGCATCCCTTTCATTTGACGGGCAAATGGCGCGGCTTGATTGCTCCAACGTGCAGTATCGTGCATATTAAGATCTCCCATTCGCTCCTGAAGCTCCTGAAGTTTGTCGTCGGTTCTGAGGAGATTTTCATTTTCACGCACAACGGTGACATTATCGGTCATCAAATTGCCGAGCTCTTTATGAAGATTATACGCGTTTTCTTTCCCATCGCTTTTAAGGATGTTCTCATATTCTTCATTGACCTTTTTCACCTCATCATCATAAAGGGAAGAGGAAAGATCTTCGGCTGATTTATCCAACCCTTGAATGTATTCCACTGCTTTCGGACCGGCAACCATGCCGCCATAGATCGCCGACAGTAGCGAATTGGCACCGAGCCGGTTCGCGCCATGCTGGGAAAAATCACATTCACCGGCCGCAAAAAGTCCGGGGATATTCGTCATTTGGTCGTAGTCGACCCAGAGACCACCCATGGAGTAATGAACAGCAGGGAAAATTTTCATCGGCACTTTCCGAGGATCATCGCCCATAAATTTCTCATAGATTTCCATGATCCCGCCGAGTTTCACATCGAGCTCATGGGCATCTTTATGGGAAAGGTCGAGATAAACCATATTTTCGCCGTTAATCCCCAGTTTCTGCTCCACACACACATCGAAAATTTCACGGGTCGCGATATCGCGGGGCACAAGATTGCCATACGCCGGGTATTTTTCTTCCAGGAAGTACCATGGTTTGTTATCTTTATATGTCCATATGCGGCCGCCTTCTCCGCGTGCCGATTCGCTCATGAGACGTAATTTATCATCGCCGGGGATGGCTGTCGGGTGGATTTGTATAAATTCGCCATTGGCATAATAAACCCCTTGCTCATATAATTTGGCAGCTGCAAAACCTGTATTGATCATAGAATTCGTAGATTTGCCAAAGATAATTCCCGGACCGCCCGTAGCTATAATCACGGCATCTGCCCGAAAGCTTTGCGTTTCCATGGACGTTAAATTTTGAGCGGTAATGCCTCGGCAGCGTCCATCATCATCGATCACCGCTGAGGTAAACTCCCAATTCTCATATTTTTGAACGAGACCGTTCACTTCGTGGCGACGCACCTGCTCATCCAACGCGTAGAGCAATTGCTGGCCTGTCGTCGCGCCCGCGTAAGCGGTACGGTGATATTGCGTACCCCCGAAGCGGCGGAAGTCCAACAAACCTTCGGGACTGCGGTTAAACATGACACCCATACGATCCAACAGGTGGATAATGCTAGGTGCCGCGTCCGTCATCGCTTTTACAGGCGGCTGATTCGCGAGGTAGTCTCCCCCGTACAACGTGTCATCAAAGTGTTCCCAAGGAGAATCACCTTCCCCTTTCGTATTTACGGCACCGTTTATGCCCCCCTGGGCACAAACGGAATGCGATCGTTTCACCGGTACAATGGAGAACAAATCTACATTTATGCCCGCTTCCGCGGCTTTAATTGTTGCCATCAAACCGGCGAGCCCGCCTCCGACAACAATAATATTTTCTTTGCTCATGAACTCCCACTCCTTACATGTTTGCTAGTCCGGGGTCAATAAATGCCAAGATGGCACGAACGCCGATGAATGATAATACGAGGAACACCCCTAGACTCACGTATGTCATGATTTGTTGTGAACGGGGAGAAACTGTGATTCCCCAAGTGACGGCAAACGACCACAGTCCGTTGGAAAAATGGAACGTCGCGGCCAGTACGCCTGCAAAATAAAAAACGAGCATAAACGGACTGCTTAATATGTCTGCCATCATATCATAGTTAACCTCTGCGCCAAACTGCGCCTGAATCCTCGTTTCCCATACGTGCCAACTGATAAAGATGAGCAGAAAAATCCCGGTGATCCGTTGGATTAAAAACATAACGTTACGGAAAAAGCCGAACCTACGGGTATTGTTCTTACCGGAAAATGTAATGTAAATGCCGTAAATAGCATGGTATAGAAGCGGCAAGAAGATGAAAAGGATCTCCAATGCGTAACGAAACGGTAAATTTTCCATAAAGTTTGCGGCCGTGTTAAAAGAACTTGCGCCATAAACCGCAAAATGGTTCACTAATAAATGCTGAATAAGAAATGCACCCACCGGAATAACACCGAGCAGCGAATGCAATCTGCGATTCATGAACTCCTGATTCTGAGGCATCGATTAAGCTCCCCTCTATATTGCTTGCTTGTTTCATTTAGGATTAAAAACGATTCTTAGAAAACTTGGCTTTTCGCCAAGCCTTTATGGCGAAAAGCCTTAGTTGCACTTATGTAGGTAAGAAAGTTGATTTATACTTTCTTACCTACCAAAAAACGACGCGTTTCTCTTCTTTTAAATAATCTCTCTAGTCTCCTATCCTTTTTCTCTATAGATTCCTCCTTTTCGACACTGAACATGCACGGCGCTACAAGGTGGCCCCGTGAATCTTAAACGCATGGCTGTTGGCACCTTTAGACCAAGTATGTAATCTAATGAAGTCACACGTTCGTTCATCATTCCGACAATTTTATTGTACGCTTGCTCTCATTTATCGTCAAGAATCTCACTCGATGCCCAACGTTTTGACGGGAATGGTTTTGATCGAAAAAATTCGCGCTTATGTATAGTCTTCTTTTTCGTTAACGCTTATAATGGAAAAAGAAAGTGGGGAGGATTGTGTGTCAGAAACAGGTCGAAAATACAGTGATTATGGATACGAATTACTTAGGAAAACCTTGTTGCCGGAACTACTTAATGAAGATCATGATGCCATTATGTACTGGGGAGGGAAATTACTGGCCCGTAAAAACCCTCTCGATGACATAGAAGAAATTCCGCCGTTTTTCGAACGCGCGGGTTGGGGAAAAATTGAAAAACAGAAGGAAGGCAAAAATCAATGGAAATACGAATTACAGTTAATGAGCGATGAAAAAAATCCTGGGTTTTCCAGGCACTTGGAAGCGGGATTTTTAGCCGGGCAATTCGAACTCCTTTACGGAACAGTAGCGGAAACAACAATGGAAAAAAAACGAAACGGAATCAAACTCCACGTCTACATTGATCCGTTTCGAGAACGTTAAGGGCCTTTCAGTAGGCCCTTCACTTTTCTTGTAGCTTTTCCATTACAGCTCTCGCCACTTGATCGGGAATCGACGCCTGTCTAAAATCTTCAAGGCTCGCTTCCTTCATTTTTTTCATTGATCCGAAATGGCGTAACAATTTCCGCTTCCTTTTTTCACCGATGCCGGGGACATCATCCAGGACAGAAGAAAAGGCACTTTTGCTACGTGTTTGCCGATGAAAGCTTATGGCAAAACGATGGACTTCGTCCTGGATTCTTTGCAAGAGGTGAAACTCGTGGCTATCTCTCGGGAGCCGCACCGGGTTTGCATATTCCCCAAATAATAGCTGCGATGTTTTGTGCTTATCGTCTTTTGCCATGCCCGCGACGGGCAATGGCAAATTAAGCTCATCTTGCAAGACACTGATCGCCGCTGACAACTGCCCTTGTCCTCCATCGACGAGCACCAAATCGGGCAAGGGAGCTTCTTCCCGGAGCAAGCGCAGGTAACGTCTGCGAATCACTTCTTTCATGGACGCGTAATCATCCGGCCCTTGCACGTCTTTGACACGATACTTGCGGTAATCTTTTTTGTACGGTTTTCCGTCAGCAAACACGACCATGGCCGATACGGGGTTCGTGCCCTGGATATTGGAATTGTCAAACGCCTCTATTCGATATGGAGGATCGATATCAAGCACTTCCCCGAGTTTTTCCACAGCTCGTACCGTTCGTGCTTCATCACGCTCGATAAGGTCAAAGCGTTCTTTCAAGGCCGCTTCCGCGTTTTTTGTCGCGAGCTCCAACAGTTCTTTTTTTTGCCCGCGTTTCGGTTCCAACACTTTAATGCCGAGCATCTCCCTCATGTATGCTGCAGAGTCACTCGGAGGAACAATGATTTCTTTCGGCTTGAGATGGTTGTCATCCCAATAAAATTGCCCGACAAACGTCAAAAAATCCTCTTCCGGGGTTTGATAAAAAGGAAACAGGGACACATCCCGCTCAATCAATTTCCCCTGCCGGACAAAAAAGACTTGCACACACATCCAACCCTTGTCATAAGCGTAGGCGAATACATCCCGATTCGTCCCGTCGGTGGCCATCATCTTTTGTTTTTGCATGACAGCATCAATGTGCTCGATCTGATCACGCATTTCCTTTGCCCGCTCAAAGTTTAATTCTTCGGATGCTGCGTGCATTTTCTCTGCAAGCTCGGCGCGCACTTCGTGATGGCCATTATTTAAAAAACGCTGAATGTCATTTACGAGCGCTTCGTTCTTTTCTTGGGAGACCGGAAATTCGCAAGGAGCGAGACATTGGCCGATGTGATAATACAAACATACCCGATCCGGAAGCGTGCGGCATTTTCTGAGCGGATACAACCGGTCCAACAGCTTTTTCGTTTCATTTGCCGCCAAAGCGTTTGGATAGGGACCAAAGTAGCGCCCGCCGTCTTTTTTCACTTGCCGCGTTTTAATGAGGCGGGGGTGTTTTTCGTTCGTAATTTTTAAATAAGGGTACGATTTGTCATCTTTGAGCATTACATTGTATTTAGGCTCGTATTTTTTGATCAAGTTCATTTCCAAAATCAACGCCTCGATATTGGAAGACGTCAATATATACTCGAAATCTTCGATTTGCGTGACGAGCGTCTGGGTTTTCGTATCATGGCTCCCGATGAAATATGACCGCACCCGATTGCGAAGAACTTCCGCTTTGCCGACATAAATAACGACACCATTTTTGTCTTTCATTATATAACAGCCCGGATTTCTCGGAATCACTTCGCTTTTTTGTTTCAATGATTGCATCGTCGTCACCTCCCATCTTTTTGGATATTCCATTCATTCCTTAAAAACCTTGGCGTTCCGCCAAGCGCGGAAGCCGGAAGATAACTCCCCGTTTTTAGAAAACTTGGCTTTTCGCCAAGCTTTTATGGCGAAAGCCTTAGTTACACTTATGTAGGTAAGAAAATTGATTTATACTTTCTTACCTACCCAGAAAAGGCACTTTCCTGCTCCGGTCTCGGAAACCCGGCCGCCATTAAGCAAGAGGCTAACAGCCCGATTGGTTCCAACGCAAAGGATATGCGAATGTAACGTCAAAGTCCTTCCCCCATCGAAAAATGGTATCGCATCAATCGTCTAAGATGAATTTTTGTCCTTCTCGGGGCAGATCGACCTCCGTTTGAGGGATTACTTTACACTTCCGAGCAGGACGTGATTGGTTTTAGCCGACCTCTTTATCAGATGAAATGAACTCCTCTGATGGAAGTTTCACTGCATTCACAAGCGGAAAAAAGCCTGATGCAACACCAGGCTTTTTTCCGTCTGCTTTCATTTATCAACTCAACTTAGCTAATGTGCTTTTCCAACAATTCAACAAGCGCTTCTTTCGGTTGGAAACCAACGACTTGCTCCACTTGTTCTCCATCTTTAAATACCATTAGCGTAGGAATGCTCATTACGCCAAACTTGCCTGCCGTTTCTTTATTTTCATCTACATCTACTTTGGCAATGGTTATCTTGTCACCCATCTCGCCATCAATTTCCTCGAGAACGGGGGCAACCATTTTACAAGGACCGCACCATGTCGCCCAGAAATCAGCGAGTACGACGCCCTCGGATGTTTCTTGGGCAAAATCCTGATCCGTTACATTTTTAATTGCCATTTTTATAATCTCCTTTCATAATCTTCTTAGTTCATCCCACATGTGCATTGTAGCATTCAATTCATACCGCCGCTAACAATCTGCTTATTCCAGAAGTGAAGAGGCCGGAGATGAGATAAAGAGAGACAGCACACCTTTAATAAATGTTACTGTCTCTCCTTTTCCATGTTATTATGCGTCAGCTGTTACTTTTTTGAATTCTTCGATGAGCAACGGGACGATTTCAAATAGGTCACCGGTCAGGCTATAGTCAGCCACATCAAAAATCGGTGATTCTGCATCTTTATTAATCGCTACGATGCATTTTGAGCTGGACATCCCTGCCAAGTGTTGAATGGCACCGGAAATGCCTACGGCTATATAAAGATCCGGCGTAACGACTTTGCCAGTTTGCCCGATTTGCAAAGAGTAATCACAGTATTCGGCGTCGCAAGCCCCGCGTGAAGCTCCTACTGCTCCACCGAGAACGTCTGCAAGTTCATAGAGCGGTTCAAAGCCTTCGGAACTTTTTACGCCGCGGCCGCCGGCAACAATGACGTTCGCTTCAGCCAAGTCAACGCCTCCGCTCGTCTTTTTAACGACGTCTTTAATGACTGTTCGCAAATCTTTAATTTCGACGTCTACCGTATCCGTATTCCCGCTGCGGCTACTGTCTACTTCCAACGGCGGGATATTGTTCGGCCTTAGCGTTGCAAAAATCACGCCGTCCGTGACAGTTTTCTTTTCAAACGCTTTTCCGGAATAAATCGGGCGGGTGAAAATGACTTCATCTCCGTCTACTTCTACATCAACAACGTCGGACACGAGTCCGCTGTTCAATTTTGTCGCGACACGCGGCGCCAAATCCTTTCCGGGGGATGTGTGGGGAAGGATCAAGGCATCCGGTGATTCTTTTTCGATCACTTGCAGGAGCGCTTGTTTATAAGCATCGGTCGTGTAGCTTTTCAAGTTTTCATTTTCAGCAACCAATACGCGATCCGCTCCGTGGTGAATGAGATTCTCGCTCAAATCACTTACACTATCGCCGCATAAGAGGGCTACCACTTCATTATCTCCGGCAATCTTTCGTCCGGCTGCAACCGTTTCGAAACTGACATTTCTTAATTCGCCTTCACTGACTTCTGCAAGTACCAATACTTTTTCAGGCATGAATGGGCCCCTCCTTTATATGACTTTGGCTTCGTTTTTGAGTAGATCGACAAGTTCCCGAACCTGTTCTGCTGGTTCGCCTTCCAATTTCTTACCTGCTTCTTTTTCCGGCGGCAAGTAGCGATCAACCGTTTTTGTTTTCGCTTCCAAATCATCTTCATCCAGATCGAGATCATCGAGATCCAGTGTATCCAACGGTTTTTTCTTCGCTTTCATGATCCCAGGCAAGGACGGGTAACGAGGTTCATTCAAGCCTTGCTGGCACGTAACGAGTAAAGGAAGCTGCGTTTCGACAATCTCAACGTCCCCTTCGATATCACGTTCAATATTCGCGGTCGTTCCATCGATTTCGAGTTTTGTAATCGTTGTCAATTGATTGATATCTAGTTTTTCGGCAAGTCGCGGCGCCACTTGGCCGGCTCCGTCATCCACGGCAACGTTTCCGCCCAGGATAATATCATATTCTTTATCTTTGAAATAAGCAGCCAACATTTCAGAAATCGTGTAATGGTCCACTTCCTCATCCAAGTCTTCCGTATCCAGGAGCACTGCTTGGTCCGCTCCCATGGCAAGCGCGGTGCGCAATTCCTTTTCCGCTTCTTCATCCCCGACAGTGACGACGGTAACTTCCCCGCCATGGGCATCTTTTAGAACGATAGCTTCTTCGATCGCGTATTCATCATATGGATTGATGACAAATTCTGCACCTTCTTCGTCAATCACGCCATCGTTGATTTCGACTTTCTCCTCTGTGTCGAAGGTTCTTTTCATAACGACATAGATATTCATGCTTCTCTCCTCCTTTTTTTTCTAAAAGAATACATAAACTGAGATGCTCTATGAAAGCTTGGGCGCGCTATTCAGACAAAATGCGTCCTTCATGCGTCTGTACTTAAACTACCACTTTTGAATGCTCCTAGCAACATTTCAAATGCAGGTTTTGAAAGATTTCTCAAGTCATATTTGCGCTCTTTCATCACCCAGTTGGTCACCATTTCATCAACGGTGCCAAAGAGCATCTGTCGCCCAAGTTTTTCATCAAGGGTTTGACTGAAGATTCCCTCCTCTTTCCCGCTCTTAATCACTTCTTCCATCAAATGCACGTACACTTTGAGAACCTCATTGATCTGCAAACGCAAGTCACGTGCGGATTGGCGCATTTCCAATTGCATGACAACGCTTAAATCCGGTTGAGCTGAAAACTGGGCAAAATGCATATGGACAATTTGCGATAACTTCTCTTCTGCGTTGTGGCATGTTGCCATTCGGTCTTCAATTGCGGAAATGAACCCTCCCATTTTCGTTCGGAAAAGAGATACAAGAATATCTTCTTTATTCTTGAAATAGAGGTAGATCGTACCGTCGGCCACGCCTGCTTCTTTTGCAATTTTGGAGACTTGGGCAGCGTGATACCCATGGTTTGCAATAACGGTAACTGCCGCGTCAATAATTAACTGGTATTTTTGAGAGTTTTTCTTATCTAAAGCCATGATTTCTCCTTACGCGCTTTTAGATCAATGAGCGATGCCTAAATATATGAATGATTCTTCATTCATTTTAACTTAAGGGAATATCGTTGTCAAATGGGACCGTCCCCTCATCCATGTTTCTTCTCTGCCTCAATTGCCTCTTGTTTCTCCATTTCTTCTTCGACAAGCGCGCGCCTTAAAACTTTCCCGACAAATGTCTTCGGTAACTCTTCCCTTTGTTCAAAAATACGGGGAATTTTATAGGCTGCCAGTTTTGAACGGCAAAATGCTTCAAGGTCTTCGTGAGTCGCCTCTTGTCCTTCTTTCAATACGACAAATGCCTTTACCGTCTCTCCCCGATACGGGTGTGGCACACCGACCACCGCTGCTTCAAGAATGGCTTCATGCTCATAGAGAATTTCTTCCACTTCTCTCGGATAGATATTAAATCCTCCGGCGATGATCATATCTTTTTTTCGGTCGACGATATAGAAAAAACCATCTTCATCTTGATATCCCATGTCCCCGGTTTTAAACCAGTCACCGCTAAAAACCGCGTTCGTCTCCTCTTCTTTCTTCCAATACCCTTGCATGACCTGGGGTCCGCGTACGGCAATCTCCCCAACTTCATTGATAGGGGCGATGTCCCCGCTCTCCTGATCCAAAGCTGCCATCTCCGTATCCGGCCACGGCAAGCCGATACTGCCGTTCTTATTCATCTCCCAAATCGGATTGGCAGACGCCACCGGCGAGGTTTCGGTCAATCCGTACCCTTCAACCAGTTTGCCTCCCGTTTTCTCTTCAAATGTAAGTTGAACTTCTCTCGGTAACGGTGCCGCTCCACTCAAACAAGCCTTTATCGAGCTCAAGTCATGTTTTTCAATATCGGGGTGATTCGTTAATCCAATGTACATGGTAGGGGCACCCGGGAACATCGTTATTTTTTTCTTTTCAATCGTCTTTAGAATTTCTTTCGGATCGAATTTCGGCACGATGACTAACTCGGCAACATTTAATATTCCAAGATTCATGGCCGTCGTCATTCCGTAGACGTGGAAAAAAGGGAGGGCTGCCAAAATCCGCTCTTTGCCTCTCTCGGTTTTATACATCCACCGGATGCATTGCTCGGTGTTAACGACAAGATTATAGTGGGTGAGCATCACGCCTTTGGGAGCGCCTGTCGTTCCGCCCGTATATTGAATCAAAGCCAAATCTTTTTTCGGATCGATGGCCGGGCTCTCGAATGTCTTGCTTGCATTCGTCACTGCTTCCTTCCAGTTATGCGTCCCGTTATCGTATGTTACTTCAATTTTCATCCCCATATCTTTCTTTTGGATATAAGGATAGATTTTGTTTTTCGGGAATGGCAAGAAATCCTTAATGCCGGTGACAAACACATGTTCCAGACCAGTATTTTGCCGAACCTTTTGCACACGCGGATAAACCATGTCCAAACAGACGAGCATTTTTGCGTCCGAGTCAACCAGTTGTTGTTCAATTTCCCTTTCGACGAACAGAGGGTTCATCTGTACAACGACCCCGCCGGCAAACAATGCTCCATAATAGCAAATCACCGATTGGGGCGTATTTGCAAGCATTATCGCCACGCGGTCGCCTTTTTCAAGACCTAGCGTTTTCAGGGCATTTGCAAATTGAAGGCTGTAATCAAGCAACGCTTGATAGGTTAAGGATTTCCCTTTAAAATGAATGGCTGTTTTCTCCGGGTATTCCTCAGCGGCTGCTTGCAAAAATTCGTGCAACCCTTTTTCCGAATATGGATAAGAAGGGGCTACCTCTGCCGGATAATTATTCAGCCAAGCATGTCTTTCTTTTGTCGTCATGTCTCTTCCTCCTCCTGATGACTATTCAATGTCCCCTTTCTCTATCATAATGCAAACGCTCTCATTAATAAAGTGAAACTTTTCTTTTTGATTTTTTGCTAAAATCTATAATTTTAGTGTGCAACCGCTGCGGAAAAATACTTTGAGCTTGAGATCAGCCTCCTCGAAAAAAGAAGTAAGGCCTTATAAGCACGAAATCGGTGAAAACGCTGACGATTCGGCCTAGAATGAAGGGGGCAACCGTAATCTTATCCGAAAACGGCTCGATACGATATAAAAAGCGGAGCTTTCGTAAAATTATAACGCATAACTACTCTTTGCGATAGAATGACTGAAACGATCCGCGAAATAATAGCGCATAGTGGCTTTTTGCGATATAAAAACGGCGATAGCGCTGAAATTATATCGTAAGCTGTCCCCATACGATATAAACTTCTGTTAAGAGTGGTGCGACTCCGAACCTAAATGGAAACAGAGAAACATCCTCGAAATATTGCCTCTTTTTCGGGCACGTTTCCCGTTTTTGTGTCCGATGTTTGTTACCCTTGTGTGTATTTGCTGCTGTCTCTTGGTCCTTTTGGTGGACCGGTCAAGGATTAATCATTTCTGAAACACACTAATAGGGCGCTCGACGACATAACACTTGGCGGTTGTCGTTCCAAATCTTCATGGCAATTGTCGGTGAGAGAATTTATAACATAACCACTATAAAGCGATCGCCAGATAGATGACTCCGATGAGAATAAAACCTATACAGCATGTGATTAATATTTTTCCCAGCGTTTCCATGCATTTACCCTCCCAGTTCAATGTTTCATAAGTACTTTCCTGCCGGAAGACGGTAACGGTCCATCATTAGTGGCTAAAAAAAGCCACAATATACTTCATATACAAAAAAGCGCTACTCCGGGGTGTGATAAAGAGTTTTATTCTACCTCCAATTGGCCCTTTCAGCGTCCCTCGGATCAGCAGTTTTTGCCATTTCGGGGGACGCTAGACCTTTCATCGTCCCTCCGATCAACAATTTCTACCATTGCGAGGGTCGCTGTGACCGCTTTAAAAAGACTGTAACCACTGCTCGGAGGTGCGATGGATGTTAATCCGCTTTATCAATCTATCGGTGAAGCGTGAATAGACGTTTAGGAAATATTTAACCTTATCCCATCTGAGGGCGGAGTCGGGTTTGGCGAATCCCTTAGGGACAAGGACGATTCTCACAAGGTAAGATTGCTGGTATTTTCCACTAGATAAAGAAAAGGGCGCGTTCGCCCCCTTATTATTTTAATTCGACAACCGTATTGCCGATCCCGCCTTCATTCATTCCGCCGTCTCTTGTATTTTTAACACTCGGGTGTTTTGCCAGCAGTTCTTTTACCCCTTTGCGCAAAGCGCCTGTTCCTTTGCCATGAATGATATGAACACGCCCATATCCGGCAAGCACAACTTCATCGAGGTATTTTTCCACCTCTGTCATGGCATTTTCATAACGTTGGCCGCGCAAATCCAATTCCGGTTTCACATGAGACGAACGTCCGGAGACACGCGTGACGCTTTTCCCGGCTTTTTCAGGCTTTGGCTGCGCCGTTTTTTCCAGGTCGTCTGCCTTTAATGTCATTTTCATAATTCCAAGTTGGACACTATATTCATCTTTCCCGGATGTTTCCACGATGTGTCCGCCTTGATTAAAGCGGGGCACGAAGACTTCTTCGCCCGGCTCGTAAGTCGCTACTGTTTGCGCTTTTCTCTTCACTTGTTGTTGCTTTTTCGTTAATTGAGGGGGTGCGTCTTCAAGGCCTTTTCGTGCTTCAATGAGCTCATGCTCTTTCACTGCATGGCCTTCTTGTTGGAGACGGCGTAAGTCGGCAACAATTGCTTCCGCTTCTTCTTTTGCCTTGCCCACTTCCGCTTTTGCCTTTTCTTCTGCTTCCTCGTAGATCGACTGTTTTCGGTTTTGCAATTCCGTAAACGCGCGGTCCAATTCGCGGTGCAGTTTCTCCGCCTGCCTCCGCGTTTCATCCGCTTCTTCTTGGGCTTGTTCCGCTTCTTGATAGCGAGTCTCGAGCGACGTAATCATTCGTTCCGCCTGCTTCGTGTCAGCGGCCATTTCGCTTTCGGCCGCTTCTATAATGTTTTCCGATAGGCCGAGACGGCGGGAGATGGCAAATGCGTTGCTACGCCCCGGGACTCCCGTGAGCAGCCGATACGTGGGACTTAGCGTATCTACATCAAACTCAACACTGGCATTCATCACGCCACTTCGGTTATAAGCATAGCCTTTCAGTTCCGTGTAGTGGGTGGTAGCTACCGTGCGGGCGCCGCGGTCGTGGACTTCATCCAAAATGGAAACGGCGAGTGCCGCGCCTTCGGCGGGATCAGTTCCCGCCCCCAATTCATCGAATAAAACAAGGCTTTGATCATTGACGTCTTGCAAAATGGAAACGATATTCGTCATATGGGAAGAAAACGTGCTTAAGCTTTGCTCAATGGATTGTTCATCGCCGATATCGGCAAAAATATTCGTGAAAACGGTCGCTTCCGCTTTTTCCGCGGCCGGCAAAAATAAACCGGATTGGGCCATAAGCGTAAAGAGGCCAACGGTTTTTAAAGCGACGGTTTTGCCGCCGGTGTTGGGACCGGTAATCACAAGCGAATAATAGTCCCCCCCGATTTCCAAATCGATGGGGACGACATCATCAGCATCCAATAACGGATGGCGGGCTTGGGGGAAATAAACGTAGCGACGGTCATTCAGTTGTGGTTGCACCCCTCTGATTTCCCGCGCATACAGGGCTTTTGCGGAAATAAAATCAAGCTGGGCAAGGATATCGGTATTACTTAATAATGGCTCGCCTTCTGCGGCTACCTCTTCCGTTAACATCCGCAAGATCCGTTCAATTTCCTGCTTCTCTTTCATTTTTGCTTCCCGCCGTTGATTATTCGCCGTCACGACGGATTGCGGTTCAATAAACAGCGTTTGCCCGGAGGAAGATTGGTCGTGGACAATCCCGCCAAATGCGTTTCGATAGGCTTGTTTTACGGGAATGACGTAGCGTTCGTTCCTTATTGTTACGACCCGATCAGAGAGCTTGGTTTCCGCATCTTTTGAACGCAGAATCTGGTCAAGTTTCGAACGGATCGTTGATTCAAACGTGCGAATTTGTTGTCGTGCCGTTCTTAAGGCGTCACTCGCGCTATCGAGCACATGGCCATCTTCACTAATTGTTCTTTGGATGGCCGCTGCCAAGTTTTTTAACGGAAAAAGATCCGAGATATAGGCGTCCAAATGAGGGAGTGAAAGCTCTTCTTCCTCTTCGAGCAATTGCTCGATAAATGCCTTCAGTTGGTTTCCGGCACGAATGGTGTCATTAATGTTCGTAAAATCTTGAGGGTCGAGGACGCTCCCAAGTTGAGCCCGTTTTATTTCGGCGCGAATATCATGGACGCCTCCGAGGGGGACGTGTCCACGAAAACGAAGAACTTGCTCCCCCTCGGCCGTTTCCTCCTGGGCATGCTGCACAGCCGTCAGTTCCGTATGAGGGGAGAGATCACGGATTTTTTCTTTGCCTAAGTCAGATGCTACGTGTGCCATTAGCTGATTTTTCATTTTTTGGTACTCTAACGTTCGTAGCATATCCTCCTGCATAATTGCACCTCATTTTTCCGTCAACATTCGTTTGTTTTTTAAATGGCTTTCCAATTTTTCCAACGGCCACGTATTCAGCACTTGATCCGCAAGGAGAAACGCCTTCTTTGCCGTGCCGATGCCAAACGCCATTTGGCCCAATCCTTCAGCACGGTGCGCATCGGTGTTGATGGCAATGGTTACTCCTTGGTCGACCGCGCGTTTGAGCGCGTCTGCAGACAAATCCAAGCGGTTGGGGTTTGCATTCAGTTCTAACGCCGTCCCTGTTTCTGCCGCCCGTTTGAAAAGCCAGTCCAAATCCACCCCGTATCCTTGCCGCTTGCCGATAAGGCGGCCCGTCGGATGGGCAATGAGATCAACACATGGGTGGTCCAGCGCTGCATTTAAACGCGCGTGGATGGTTGCTTCCGATTGAGAGAAAGCGGAATGGATCGAAGCGATGACAAAGTCCAGTTGCCGAAGCGTTTCATCCGTGTAGTCGAGCGTGCCGTCAGGTCTGATATCCATTTCTATGCCGGAAAAAATCCGAATGTTATCGAATTTTTCATTGGCTTCTCGGATGTCCTCTTGCTGGCGGAGCACACGCGCCTCGCTCAATCCGTTCGCCACTTGCAAAAAGCGGGAATGGTCGGTAATGGCCATGTACGTGTACCCGCGCTCGATTGCTGCTTTGGCCATTTCCTCGATGGAGTTCGCACCGTCGCTCCACACGGTATGCGTGTGGAGATCACCCATCACCTGTTGTAAATCAATATTTTCCCGGTTTTTTTGGTACCATTCCGTTTCAATCGTCCCTTCCCTTGCCTCCGGCGGGATATTTTCCAAACCAAAATGGGCAAAAAAATCCTTTTCGTTTCGGAAAGTAGTGATTTTGCCTGTTTCACTATCTTCAACGCCATATTCATTAATCTTCTCGTTTTGTGCTTTCGCGATTCTTCGCATGAGCAGATGGTGGTCCTTGGAACCGGTAAAATGATGGAGGGCACTCGCGAATGCATCGTCGCTCACGATTCTAACGTCAACGTTAACGGGGTAGCCCTTGTCCAATTGCAATGACACTTTCTTTTCCCCATCAGCGACAACCTCGGCAATGCCGGCCAACGCTTTGAGTTGATCCCGCACGTGTTCGGGATCATCGGTTGAGATGACGTAATCAAGATCGCGAACCGTCTCTTTTAGGCGCCGTAAACTTCCTGCCCGGGCAAAACGATTGACCACTGTAAACTGTCTCAACGCTGCTTCCATTTCTTCCGCCACCTGTAACATAAAAGCAACCGGCAAGCGTTCGGGACGCTCATTGGTTGCATTTAATGCGTCGAGGATTTTTTCTTCTGTTTTCGCCCCGAATCCCGGTAACGTTTGGACCTGTTTTTGTTCACAAGCGTCTTTTAACGATGCAGCATCTGTAATCCCGAGTTCTTGATAAAGCTTTCCGACTTTTTTTCCGCCCAACCCGGGCAATTGCAAGAGAACAGGCAAACCCGCAGGCACTTTGGCTTTCAACTCATCCAGCACTTCGCTTTTACCGGTATCCCTAAGCGCTTCGATGACAGCGGCCGTCCCCTTTCCGATACCGTTCAACGCTTCGGGACGCCCGATCTCTTCAAGGGTACGCGCTTCACGCTCCAACGCTTGCGCCGCTTTACGGTAGGCGGCAATTTTAAACGGGTTTTCTCCTGCAATTTCTTGATAAATCGCAATCGTTTCCAACGTCTGCATCACTTCTTTTTTATCCAAAGCCTCTCCCTCCTCACGTCCATACATCCGGCAACCATTGGGATAAAAACGGCGTGTTTTCAATCATCAACCTGGCGACCGTTGAACTCGCGATCGTATCTTGAACGGCTTCAACAGGGATTATCGCGGCCACAAACAATAAGACAAAAACAACCAGGTACCCTTCGATGAAACCTAAAACACCGCCGAGCAGATTATTCAAAGTACGCACAATAGGCAGGTAACGAACGAAGTCCAAGAGCGAAGCAATCATGCGCAACAAAATACGCGTGGCAAAAAAAAGAATAGCAAAGGCAATTCCGTTATAATACACACTTTCCAAACTAAACGCCGGGATCATCATGCCGCCATCGCTTCCGTCCAAAAATTGGGGATATGGAAGCCATAACCGTAAATAATCGGCGAATGGGCTAAAAAATAAAAAGGCAACAATCATCGACCCGAAAAAACTGACAAGATGAAAAAATTGCAGGACAAGTCCCCGACGCAGCCCTACGAAGAACTTCGCGAAGAGTATCAGCAATATAAACAGACTTAACATGCGTATTTAATCCTCTTCCTCCGACATTAACCCTTGATCCTTTTGCATTTTCAAATAATCATCTGCAATATTGATCGCTGCAAGGACAGCGAGGCGTCTCGTATCAAGGTAAGGGTTCACCCTTTTCATTTCTCTCATTTTAGCATCCACGTACCTGGAAACATCATTGACATGACCTTTTGATTCATCACTGATAACTGTGTATTGATCCCCGTAGATTGTGACAGTTGTTCGTTTTTTATCCTGATTGTTAGCTTCTTGACCGGCCACCTGCGAGCGCCTCCCTTTTCACCTCGAACGTGTAATGATATCTGTGAGTATCTATCAATTAATTGGAAATGAGCATACTAATCCTATATTATCTAACATCATAACAAATTCCGAAGCTATTGAAAACAAAGGCAAAGATCTTTAACGACCAAAAGCGCACCCTCGCTCGGGGTGCGCTTTCTTTAATCGCGCAAAGTTGCGCCTAGCCGCGAGCGGAGGGCGGCTACGATTTCTTCATGAATGCTGGCAATTTCTTCGTCTTTCAGCGTACGCTCACGGTTTAGATAAAGGAGCGAATAGGCGAGTGACTTTTTGCCGGCTTCGATATTTTCTCCTTGGTAGACATCAAACAGATGAATATCTTCTAGCCATTCTCCCGCGGCCTCCACGATGACCGCTTCCACTTCAGCTGCAGCAATGTTTGCATCGGCAACAACGGCCAAATCCCTTCGGATAGCCGGAAAGCGAGGGAGGGGTTGATAGCGAATGTCTTCATTGTCTACGGCAAATAGCTTTTCCACATTTAATTCAAACACGTAAGTCGCTTGCAACCCTTGAGCCTCTTGTTCGAGTGGGTGAAGTTGTCCAAGGAAACCAACGGTTTCGCCATCGATGAGCACTTCCGCGGATCGCCCCGGATGCATGCCTTCCCGTTTACGGGCGCGAAAGACCGCTTCATTTTCTTTCCCCGCTTGTTTTAACATGCCTTCAACAATTCCTTTTGCGACATAGAAATCGACCTGGATTTCTTCCCCGTTCCAAGCATGATTGTACCACTGGCCGCTTAATATTCCCGCTACATGTTCATGCTCCGCCGGTTGCTTATTTTCATCTGCATACGGTTCAAAGACGGTCCCAATTTCAAACAAAAAGACATCTTCAAGTTGACGATTCACGTTGTAGACGCCGGCATCCAGAAGGTGAGGGACCAGGCTTCTTCGCAGCACTTCCCGTTCTTCACTCATAGGCATAAGCACACCCATCTTCCGATCACTTTCGTGCAGTAAAAATTGATCTGCCTTTTGTACGCTTGTGAGGGAGTAAGTGATTGCCTCTTGCATCCCCGTGCTTTCAAGAAAACGGCGGAGTTTGCGGCGACTCTTTTGCTCGTCGGTCAAAGCGCCGGCTGAGCGCGCGCCGACCGGCAATGTCGTCGGAATACGATCATAGCCATAAAGACGGGCAACTTCTTCGATTAAATCTTCTTCAATCGAAAGATCAAGGCGTCTTGACGGTATACGGACGCGCCATTCATTTCCCAGATCCGTCACTTCCAAATCGAGCCGATGCAACAACGCCTCGGTTTCCTCCGGCTCAAGCTCCGTTCCAAGCCGCGTATTTAATCGTTCCAAACTAAGATGAACCTCTTGCACAACAGCCGGTAATTCTCCTGATTCCACCGTACCTTTTAGCACAACGCCGCCAGCAATCTCTTCCATTAACGTGACGGCCCTTTCCGCCGCTTCGGCGGTTCGTTCGAAATCCAATCCTTTTTCGAATCGTTGGCTTGATTCGCTGCGCAACCCTAACCTTCCGGATGTTTTTCTAACATTTAATGCATCAAATTGTGCCGATTCCAGCAACACACTTGTTGTGTCCGCCTGTACTTCTGTTGACGCGCCGCCCATCACACCCGCGATCGCAACGGGGGCATTGCCATTCGTGATCAACACATCCTCACCGGAGAGCGTTCGCTCCTGACCGTCCAACGTCTCGATTTTTTCTCCTTGTTCCGCCCGTCTCGTTACGATTTTCTCCGAGCCAAACCGTTCATAATCGAACGCATGAAGGGGTTGTCCATACTCGAGCAATACATAGTTCGTAATATCGACAATATTATTGATCGGTCGAATACCTGCGGCCATTAAACGTGTTTGCAACCATAACGGCGATGGGGCTACCGTTATTTTATCGATCACTTTAGCTCCGTAATAAGGGACATCCTCGCCATTTGTCACTTCAACGGCGATGCGGTTAGCAGCATTTTTGCGAATCACCCCATGGGTGTAATCGGGATGATGAATCGGACGGTCCAGCAACGCGGACAATTCGTAAGCGACCCCGAGCATGCTTAAGCAATCCGGACGGTTCGGCGTCAAATCAAGTTCCATAATCACATCATTCAAACCGAGGACCTCAAGCGCATCAAGCCCCGTCGCGACCTCTGCCGGCAATTCGACAATTTGACCTTGTTCTGTTTTCGCCAATAACTGCTCATTGAAGCCAAGCTCGTCCAATGCGCAAATCATGCCCGCGGATGTTTCTCCGCGAATCGTCGTTTCTTCTATTTTTTTATTCCCAGGCAAGGTCGTTCCCGGCATCGCTACGGCAACTTTTTGGCTCTTTTGCACGTTGCTTGCCCCACAGATGATTTGCTTCGTTTGGTCACCTACATCTACTTGGCATACCGTTAATTTTTCGGCTTCCGGGTGAGGGGCTGTCTCATTCACCTCACCGACGATGACACCATCGATCCCGTCATGATAGCGATGGAGCCGATCAACCTCTACCCCAGCCCGGGTAAGCTTTTCAGCAACTTCCTCCGGGGTTGTGTCCGATAAATCGATATAATCCGTTAACCATTGATAGGAAACGAGCATCGTCGCTTCACCTTCCTTCTTATTTTCTACAAATGTTGAAACTGTGATAAAAAACGCGTGTCATTCGTGTAAAAATGGCGGATATCGTCGATCCCGTATTTCAACATGGCAAAGCGTTCCACGCCCATGCCAAAAGCAAAGCCACTGTAAATATTTGGATCAAATCCATTTAATTCCAAAACGCGCGGATGAACCATCCCCGAACCTAACACTTCAATCCATCCGCTTTGCTTGCATATTCGGCAACCTTTGCCTGCACAAATGCCGCAAGTGACGTCAATTTCCGCCGATGGTTCCGTAAATGGAAAAAAGCTCGGGCGCAATCGAATCTCTCGGTCTTGGCCAAAGTACTGTTTGACAAATGTATCAAATATTCCTTTCAAGTCACTCATTCGCACATTTTCATCCACGTAGAGCCCTTCGATTTGCATAAACTGATGGGAGTGGGTGGCGTCATCTTCGTCGCGGCGATAGACCTTCCCCGGACAAATAATCCTAACCGGGCCCTCGCCTTCATGCTTTTGCAACGTCCGGGCCTGCACCGGTGACGTTTGCGTTCTCAACAGGGTATCTTCACTGGTGTAAAAGGAATCTTGCATGTCCCGGGCCGGATGATTCGGGGGCAAATTGATCATTTCAAAATTAAAATAATCTGTCTCCACTTCCGGCCCTTCCGTTACTTCAAACCCAAGGCCGATAAAAATGTCCTCGATCTCCTCCACAACGGCTGTAAGCGGATGAGTGGAACCCTGATTCATGGGCCTTCCCGGCAATGTTACATCGATTTCTTCCTCTTCAAGCCTTTGTTCCAATTCGGCTTTCTCAAAAACTTCCCCTTTATTAGCCAGTGCCTCTTGAATACTTTCGCGAACCTCGTTAGCCTTTTGGCCGACGACAGGACGTTCTTCGGCTGATAGTTGCCCCATCCCGCGCAGAACCTCCGTAATGGCTCCTTTTTTCCCCAGATAACGGATGCGCACTTGTTCTAGAGCCTTCTTGTCATCGCTAGCCTGTACGGCTTCGAGCGCTTCCGATTCAAGCGCCTTTAATCGTTCAATCATTTCGTGTGTCCTCCTTTGTTAAAAATAAAAACCTCCGCCCCCTAAAAAAGGGACGAAGGTTTCGCGGTACCACCCTTGTTAACGACAGCAACTATCGTTCACTCTTGCAAATAACGGCTTGCGCCCGGTACACTTTTTTAGACTTGCTTTCAGTGCCAACTCCGGAGTGAATTCCAAAGCTCTTAACGCAGGGGAGCTCTCAATCCATGACTCCCCCTTCCTGGCCGCCAGTGTTCCAAGTACTACGCTCTTTCATTGTTTTTTCAATATGCTTGTATAACAAACAGTATAATCCATTTTTTTATCTGTGTGAACCTCTCCACCTAAATCAAAGATTTTGATGGAGCATCCCTTATCTTAAATACAGCGCAAACAAAAGCGGTTAAGACGCCTTCGGCGACTCTAATGCTTTCGTAAGGCTAATGAATGAAGACAGGGTCGTATATTCGAGCCAAGACAGTGCCTTTTATATCCATCACCGAACAAACCGCAGAGTTGTTAATTCCGAGGTCTACCGCACATATTTTTTGGTCGTTGATTTTGGTTTTATTTAATGTCACGTTTGATTGATAACTAACGTTTAGGAAATACTTTTTTCCGGCTTTAACAAGCGTAGGGTTGTTTTCTTTCCAATCCCAAACGCCGCGTTTATATAAGTCTTGGTCTTTGAAGGTGATATCCACCCAGACCCAGTCATTATTATCAAAAATTTTGATTTGAGCCGTTTTATCCGATGTTCGGTTAAACATATTACCTCGATAAAACACCGGGAATTCCTTGTGTTTTAATTGCAACCTCGGAGGGTTCTTTTTAAAATTTTTTCCTTCGGAAAGCGCAATTGCTTTCTCTTCTTCCCAGTTACGCAAATTGGAACGATAGCTTTTCACTTTCCCAAACGCCGCAGCAATGGCGCTTCTTCGAAAGTATGAAGGAAATTTATGAAAACGAGCATTAAATGCCCGGTACTTCGGAGAAGGATTTGATTCAGTTGTATGGATGAGCCGTTCCACCGCAGGAACGATAGATTTCGTCGTCATCTCATCAAGGTTATCAAACTCTTTGTCTATCACTTCGATAATAAAAGTAATAAAAGTCAGTGCGTCGTTGTAGATATCCAGTGTTGCGTCAAAGATACGAGAGTGATTCGTAATCTTGTGCGACAGCGTTTTGGCTATGTTCATCATCAAACCCTCCTTCTAAAAGTATCCCAAGGTCATCTAATTATAACGGAACATTTGTTTGAATTCATTATACCTTACCCTTTATGCAAAGTCTAATCTTATACTTAACCACTATGATTTTAAAAATAAACAGACCATGATCTTAGCGCCTAACCCCCACTAAATTTGAAGGGGAATGCGGTGCTAACTTTTTGTTCAAGTCATGGGTCAATAACCGGACCGTTCGCTCATCATGCTTTCAATCATTTTATCCCGGTGGTAAGCGCCCGTAAAACTCCCGCTTCAACGGGAGTTAACGGGCGACTAACACCCCGATTCGTTCAACTAACCATCAGAGGGAAAAACCCCCTCTGATGGAAGTTTCACTTTATATTCTTTTTGCAACGGTTTTTCAGCCGGACCCTCGATCACTTCCCCGGAATAGGAAAACCTTGATCCGTGGCATGGGCAATCCCAAGTGCGATCCGCGCCGTTCCAATTCACCTCGCAGCCCACGTGTGTGCATGTTGTGTCAACGACGTGAAGTTCACCATCTTTATCCCGGTACGCCCCTTTGCGTTTTCCGTCGATCCGCACGACAGCCCCTTCGTCCTTTGCCAAGCCTTTCATTTCCTTGTTTGAGGTCTCTGCTTTTCCTTCGACGAGATGCTTCGCCACATCGAAGTTTTCACGAAGGAAATGTTTCAGACTGGGGTCAGCATAAAAACGGGACGGTGTAAAAAGAGACGTGTATCGGTTTTCTTTTTCCAACACAAGGTCTTTAAGCAACAGCGCGGCAGCCGTCCCATTAGTCATCCCCCATTTTCGATAACCGGTGGCAACAAGAATGTTTTGCTCGGAAGATTGTGAGGTCAAATGGCCTATATAAGGGAGATTGTCAAGTGTCGTCAAATCTTGCGTGGACCAGCGGTTGACTTGTTTTTCAATGCCGAGGACGTCTTCCCCGAACGTTTGCAAGGCGTTGTAGTGGTCATGCGTGTCTATACCCTGACCTGTCTTATGGCCTTCCCCGCCGACTAGGACTAACGCTTCGCCATCAATGTTGGCAGAACGCAGCGAACGCGTCGGTTGATCCACGCTTATATACATCCCGCCCGGGTACGCCATTTTCGGTTTTATGGCAACGACATAGGAACGCTCCGCGTGCATCCTTGTAAAATAAAAACCGGTCCCTTCATAAAACGGAAAATGGGAACAAGATAAAATATATTTCGCTTGGACACGGGCATCTCCACGAGTGATCACGGATGGTTCCTCCCCCCGTTCCACATGGACGGCGGTCGTGTTCTCAAAAATCCGCCCGCCTTTATCAACGATGGTTTTTACAAGCGGCGCCAAGTAACGGAGCGGGTGAAACTGGGCCTGGTCTTTCATCACCAACGCATTTTTAACGCTTATATCAATCGGGAGCTCTTCAAGAATCCCTCCATCGATGTTCAGTTTTTCATAAGCCGCTGCTTCTTTTTCCAATTTCTTTTTATATTTCGGAGTCGTTGCGTAAAGATAAGCGTCTTCCGTGCGAAAATCACAGTTAATCCCATGCGTGTCAATCGTCTCACGAATAAATGCCATCGCTTCCTTATTCGCTTCATAGTAAAGCCTTGCATTTGTCTTTCCTAAATGTTGGATAAATTCATCATAGATCAACCCGTGTTGAGCGGTTACTTTCGCGGTGGTATGACCGGTTGTGCCATTGAGCAGCTTCCCGGCTTCTACCAACGCAACTTGCAAGCCTTCTTGAACGAGAAGATACGCGGCTGTAATGCCTGTGATTCCTCCGCCAACGATGACAACATCTGTTTTCATATTATCTTTTAACGGTTCGAAATCCGGTAGGTCTACCGATGCTTGCCAAGCGGTTTCCGAAAACTTTTCTTCGGTATGTTGATCTGCCATTAAAAAGCGCTCCTTCATTAGAAAAAATTGGCTTTTCACCAAGTCTGGCGAAAGCCTTAATTTTTCTTATACTTTAATCCGTCACCCTCAGTTAATCTTAAAGTGTAAACATAAGATAGCGTTATTATTTACAACTCATCGCTCGGTATGCGTGTGAAGGGCGTGCGTATAATGGCGGCGGACAAGCGTTGGGGCAGGGCCGGATTCAGAGCGGGGCCCGGCTTCGTTCGGACATATTACGGCTACTTCGTTGGGAAACTGTCCGAGCTAACCCTTGATTCGGACAGTTGGTGCTTACATCCTCGTAAAATTGTCCGAGGCAGGCCCAGGTTCGGACAGATTTCGTTCGCTCCCTCGTGTATTTGTCCGAGCTTCGAAAGCATGGCGACCGAACTTGTGCGACGTTGACCTTTTCAGGCGCCATGAAGCGGTTATGGCAACCGAAAACGAGAGCCAATCGCTCTTTCAGTCCTCATAAAGAGCTCATGGTGACCGAATTTGATCCAAGAAGCTCTTTTCGGGCGTCATAGAGCGGTTATGGTGACCGAATTCAAGCGAAGCAGCTTTTTTCAGGCGCCATGAAGCTGCGAAAAAAAGCGAACGGAGCATTCCCGTTCGCCTTTTTGCAGTTTATTTTTTAAATTGATTGACGCGTGCTTTTTTCTCTTCAAGCGTATGGGCTTCTCCGTCTCTTCGGTCATCGATGCGTATATCGGTAGAAATTCTTGTCCATCCGCGCTGCACCGGCACATTGTGCAATGCTTGAATGACGGTGAACAAATCGTCGATATCACCTTCAATGACGGTGCTCATCGGGGTTAACTCATAACGAACTTTATCTTTATGCTTGTCCAGCTCTTCATGAATGGCCGCGACTTCTTCGCCTAAGCTTCGATTTTTCTCTTCCACAATCGGCACAATTGAAATATCTGCCATCGCCATAATCAACATCCTCCTTCATCAGTTTCTCTATATGTCCGTTCCCCATTTTGCCCCGGCCAAAAACATCATTTTTCACCGCATTACACTCCCGCCGGAGATTTTCACGCTTTCTCCGACAATATTGACAGCAGCTTCCGTGAGCAAATAGACAATCGTATTTGCCACTTCTTCCGGTTCCGTGATATGGCCGGAAGGTAAGTCTGCTTGTACAGCCCGCATTTGCTCCTCATACGGACGATCATTCCGCTCCGCTTTTCGTTCAATGGATTGTTTACCCATATCTGTGTTTACAAATCCCGGGCTAACCGCATTTACTCGCACGCCTTGTTCGATTGCTTCAAGGGCAAACGATTGGGTAAACCCGATTAAAGCAAATTTGCTGCCTGCGTAGGCGGTATTGGCAAAAGTCCCGCGCATGCCTGACAAGGAAGATACGTTTACAATCGCTCCCCGTTGGTTTTCCATCATTTGCTTGTACACGTATTTGCTAAGCATGACAGCCGAATAATAGTTCAAATCCATCAACTCATGTAAAAAATCTTCATCCATATCTTCGACTTTTTGGTTGCCTGCGACGCCCGCGGAGTTGACCAAGCCTGAAAGCAACCCGAACTTGACACCGGCATCTTCTACGAGCGCGATGCGGCTATCATCAGACGTGAGATCAGCGGAGCGCACATAGATATTAGACGTATCGGTGATCTGTTCCAGTTCTTTTTGCAACCGATGGAGCTTGTCCTCATTTCGGCCTGTTACCGTCACGTATGCCCCCATGGCCGCGGCCAACTTGGCCGTTTCCTTGCCAATGCCGCCGGTGGCACCCGTAATCAACACATGTTCATTTTGCAAAGCGCTTTCCGAAAAAATCATTGTATCCCTCTTTCATCAGTGAATCCACTCATACATGATGATTCCCGCGGTGACAGCTACGTTTAATGATTCAGCTTTTCCCAAAATGGGGACGGATACTGTTTCATCTGTTAAACGCAATAACTCCGGAGATATGCCTCGTGCCTCATTTCCGAGGAGCAGTGCATACAGTTCTTCTCCCTGAGGTTTGGCGTCACGATAAGAAACTCCCGAATGCATATCCGTTCCATAGATCATAATTCCTTTATCTTTCAAAGAAGAAACCTCTTTTTTTAAATCAGCAGTGATCACCGGGAGATGAAACATTGCCCCTTGGGTGGCGCGAATCACTTTAGGGTTAAACACATCGACGGTATCTTCACTTACGTAAATGCCGGTCAATCCGGCCGCTTCCGCAGTGCGGATCATGGTGCCCAAATTTCCCGGGTCGCGGATGCCATCAAAGAGCAAAACGTTTCCGTTCGGCACTTCAACTTCCGCGGGCATGTGGCATACCGCAAGCCACCCTTGGGGAGATTCCGTGTCCGAAAGCGTTGCAAATACAGAAGCGCTCACTTCTTCCACACGTTGCCCACTGACGTCAACCGAGAGCAACGGAGCCTCCTCACTTGTCACAAGCTTATCCACAGCTACGTTAGACACTAACGCTTCTTCCACTAAATGAACGCCTTCAACGAGAAAGCGGCGTTCTTTCACACGGTATTTTTTTTGCCGTAATTTTTTAAGTTTTTTAATTGATGAATTGTTCGCGGATGTGATCATATGTATCCCTCGTTCACAGATTATGTATAAGAAAGCATAGCATTTCTCATCCTAGAAAGGCGAATGACTCGTTTTCACATAAGGAGGGACATCCATGAATTTCAATTTGCGTAATGCTATATTGGATAACGTATCCGGCAGTGATGCCTCGCAAATCGAGGCAACAATCGTCGATGCCGTTAATAGCGGCGAAGAAAAAATGTTGCCCGGCTTAGGCGTATTGTTCGAGGTGTATTGGAATGAAGCGGATCAAGAGGAAAGGCAAGAAGTGATCACTCAGATCGCAAACGGCGTCCGGTAACGAGATCGAAAATAAACAACGTCCCCGCAACAGCACGACGATACGGGGACGTTCGCTATTTTTTCTTATTACTGAAATGTAATTTCTTTCACCGTGTCGGCGTCAAGTTTTTCAATAACCGCCACAATTAAATCGACCGCATGTTCAAAATCATCCCGGTGCAAAATCCCGGCATGCGTATGAATATAACGGGTAGCCACACTAATGGAAAGGGCCGGAACGCCGTCCGCGGTTAAATGAATCGCGCCGCCATCGGTTCCGCCCGCAGCCATTGCATCAAACTGATAAGGAATATCAATTTCTTCCGCTGTATCGACGACGAAGTCACGCAAACCCTTGTGTGAAATCAGAGAAGCGTCATACACGAGAATTTGCGGCCCGTGGCCAATATCAGCCCTTGCTTCGTCTTTGGAAATCCCCGGGGTGTCACCGGCAATGCCGACATCGACGGCAAAACCGATATCCGGTTGAATGGCATGTGCCGACGTTCGGGCCCCTCGCAGTCCGACCTCTTCCTGTACGGTTCCGACACCATAGACAACATTCGGATGCGTTTTCCCTTCCAATTTTTTCAACACTTCAATGGCAATGGCACATCCGATCCGGTTATCCCAAGCTTTAGCCATCATCAATTTTTCATTATTCATCACGGTAAAATCACAAATCGGCACGACCGAATCGCCCGGCCGTACGCCAAATTCTTCCGCTTCTTCTTTGTTAGCGGCACCGATATCAATAAACATTTCTTTTTTATCAACCATTTTTTTACGTTGATCCGCCGGAAGCACATGCGGCGGCTTAGAGCCGATCACGCCGACGATGGCCCCTTTTTTCGTAAGCACATTCACGCGTTGCGCGAGCATCACTTGCTCCCACCAACCACCGAGGGGTTGAAACTTCAAAAAACCGTTATCGTCAATTTGCGTAACCATAAAGCCGACTTCATCGAGATGACCGGCGACCATTACCTTCGGTCCGCCTTCTTTCCCCGTTTTTTTTGCAATTAAGCTCCCCAAATTATCGGTAGTCACTTCATCCGCGAACGGAGCAATATGCTTTTCCATCACTTCGCGGGATTCCCGCTCATTCCCCGGAACGCCGTTCGCGTCTGTTAATTCTTTTAACATCGTTTGTGTTGCGTCTAATTGTGTCATCTTTACAGCCTCCTTCTCCCATCCTGAGCATCTATTGGCAGTATACGCCTCATTCCCCAATCCCTCAATCAAAAGACCTTCCGTTTCTATTGTCGTAAGAGAGGGTAAAGAACTATAATAGGAAAAAAGGGGAACCTGAAATGAGGGGGATAAAATGATGACCCTGTTGCTTCAATTGCTCGTGCTGGCCGCTCTGATCATTCTTGTTTATACCATTGTTAGCTATTTGCGCAGCCCTTTACGAAAATTGGAGCAGGCGCAAAATAACAATCAATATTTCCTTTACGATGATCGCCAGAATGCTCACAATAATTTTTACCTTACGTATAAAGGCGCAATGTTTGAAGGGGAAAAAAAAGTCGGATCCACCGACCGCTCTTTTGAAGTTGTGCGCGTATCCGTGCAACCAAAACAAACGGATAAACTGGAAGGCCTGGAATATGACGATTTCATGTTTATTGAAAAAGAAATCAAAGACCGCTATCCCCATGCTTCGATCGATTGGAAAAGCCCCGTCGGTGCCTTGATAAAAAAACGCAAATAGGCACGCTCCGGCACGTCATTTGGATATTAGAAAACTTGGCTTTTCGCTATAGCGAAAAGCCTTAGTTGCACTTATGCAGATAGTAAAATTGATTTATACTTTTCTTACCTGCCAACGGAAAAAACAGTGCCCGTGAGCACTGTTTTTTTATTACCGGCGGGCCACCTTTTTCGCTTTCGCCTCTTGGCGACGTCGGTGCAAGATTGGCTCTGTATATCCATTCGGTTGCTCTCTCCCCTTGAATACGAGGTCACATCCTGCTTGGAAAGCAACAGAGTCCTCGTAATTAGGTGCCATCGGCGTATAGTTCGAGTCCCCGGCGTTTTGTTCGTCGACAACTTTTGCCATTCGTTTGAGCGTTTCAAGCACTTGTTCTTCGCTGCAGATGCCGTGATGGAGCCAGTTAGCCATATGTTGGCTTGAGATTCGTAACGTTGCCCGGTCTTCCATAAGATCGACGTTGTTAATATCCGGAACGGATGAACTTCCGACGCCTTGGTCGATCCAACGCACGACATAACCGAGTATACCCTGAGCGTTATTGTCTAGCTCTTGTTGGATGTCCTCTTTGCTCCAATTTCGGGCCGCGTCCACTGGAATGTTCAACATCTTATTCTGATAATCGCCCTTTGTGATGCCTTGTTGCACACGAAACACGTCAACATCATGATAATGCAAGGCATGAAGCGTTGCCGCCGTCGGAGACGGCACCCATGCTGTATTCGCGCCTGCTTTTAACTGGCCATCTTTTTTCTCCATCATGTCTTTCATGAGATTCGGCATTGCCCACATGCCTTTGCCGATCTGGGCTTTTCCGCGGAAGCCACTGTTCACCCCGACGCTAACATTCGCATCTTCATAAGCCTGCAACCATTCGGAAGCTTTCATTTCATTTTTTCGAATCATCGGCCCAAGTTCCATCGAAGTGTGAATTTCATCCCCTGTGCGGTCGAGAAAACCTGTGTTAATGAAAATAATGCGTTCTCTCGCTTCATGGATGCAGTTTTTAAGGTTTAACGACGTGCGCCGTTCCTCATCCATCACCCCGACTTTAATCGTATGGCGTTTCAAACCGAGCATGTCCTCCACGCGGTCGAAGAGATCGTTTGTAAAAGCAACTTCCTCCGACCCGTGCATTTTCGGCTTCACGATATAGATGGAACCCTTAGCGGAATTCTGAAATTCCCCGTTCCTGAGCACATCTTGTTTGGCCGCAAGACTTGTAACGACGGCGTCCAAAATCCCTTCCGGCACCGGCTGTCCGTTTTCGTCCAAAATAGCGTCACTCGTCATCAAATGGCCGACGTTGCGGTTAAACATGAGTGAGCGGCCGGGCAGGGTAAATGTTTCACCGAAAGGACTGGAATACGTACGATCGGAATGAAGCTTTCTCGTGATCGTTCCATTATCCTTTTCGAACGTTTTTGTTAACGTTCCGTTCATCAGCCCAAGCCAATTCCGATAAACCTCCACTTTATCTTCAGCGTCCACCGCTGCTACAGAATCTTCACAATCAATAATCGTCGTGATCGCAGACTCGACGAATACGTCTTTCACATGGGCACGATCCGTCTTCCCGATAGGATGCTCAGCGTCAATCTGAATTTCAAAATGCAAGCCGTGGTTTTGAAACAAAATGGCTTCGGGGTTTTCCCCTCTTGTCCCTAAAAACTGATTGTTATCTTGAAGCGTGACGGATGTTCCGCCAAGATCAACATGAAGATTGCCATTTTCAATGTTATATTGCTTGGCGTCTTGATGCGACCCTTCCGTCAACGGAATCGCTTCATCCAGCCACCGTTTCGCGTAAGCCACTACTTTTTCGCCACGCACGGGATTATAAGATGTCCCCTGCTCGGCGCCGTTTTCTTCAGAAATAATATCACTGCCATACAGCGCGTCATATAAACTTCCCCAACGGGCATTCGCCGCGTTCAACGCGTAGCGGGCGTTTTTTACCGGCACAACGAGTTGCGGCCCCGGCTGCGCGGTGATTTCCGGGTCTACATTTTCCGTCGTAACCTCAAAATCATCCACTTCCTTTTCCAAATACCCGATTTCCGTTAAGAACGTTTCATAGGCTTCTTGAGAATAATTGTTTTGATGCTCCCGATTCCATTGATCGATCTTATTTTGGATGTCCTCGCGTTTTTTTAATAGTTTTTCATTTCGTCCGGAAAAATCCCCAATAAGCCGTTCAAAATCTGCCCAAAATTGCTCTGCCGTTAAGCCGCTGCCTTCGAGCGCTTCCCGGTTGATAAATTCATAGAGTGACGTCTCGACCGTAAGGTTTCCTATTTTTTCACTCATATCCTTCGCCTCCAAAAGCTAAAATTTTGCTTGCTTCTATTATATAACACAGGTAGAATAATTAAAAATGAATATTTAGAATGGACATCATGCATATAAGTTATATTAATTCGATGTTATCGAAATAAGGCGGGATAATGATGGATATTCGGCAATTGCAGTATTTTATGGAAGTGGCAAAAAGCCAAAGCTTCACGAGAGCAGCTTCCTATTTACATGTCTCCCAACCTTCTTTAAGCAAAGCAATCAAACGCTTAGAGGACGAACTGGACGTGCCCTTGTTTCATCGTTCCTCCAAACAATTGCAGTTAACGGATGCCGGCAAAGCCGTTTTAAACAATACGAAACATGTTTTGAATTCCTTTCATCATTTAACCGCTGAACTTTCGGATATGATGAATCTCAAAAAGGGGGAAATAAAAATAGGCATCCCCCCAATTATCGGTGCTGCATTTATCGCAAAGCTGATCGGTGTTTACAAGGAACAATACCCTGCAGTGGATCTGAGATTAACGGAAGTTGGCAGCAAACGCATTAAACAAGGCATCGATGATGGAACACTGGATATCGGATTTATTTGTAACATCCCCTATCAAAAGGAAAACTTTGAAGTAATAAAAATGTTAAAAGATCCACTCGTGTTTGTCGCGCATCACAGTCACCCATTAAACAGACATCAGGCAATCTCCATTTCCGAGTTGAAGAACGAACCGCTCGTCTTGTACCAAAATGATTTTTCCTTACATGATTCCATCGTTGACGCGTGCCTGAAAAATGGATTTTACCCGCAAGTCGTCTGCGAAAGCACGCAAAAGGATTTTATGTTGGAAATGGTTGAGGCCAGACTTGGCGTCGCCCTGCTCCCAAGCCAAATCGCGAAAAAAAACTCGAGAGGGACGTTGTCAAGCCTGCCGTTGCATGAATCGGACCCCCTTCATTTGGAGCTGGGGATGCTTTGGAAAAAAAACATGTATTTATCATACGCCGCACGCGCCTTCGTCGAGACAGCGAAACGATTTTTCCGCGAATCCTAGACAAGCTTTCGACACCGTATCTTTATCAACCGATAACGCCTCGATATCAGCCAAATTTTCCAATATATCAGCGGAAATCATCAATATATCAGCCAAAACAATAGGTCTATCAGCCATTTCAACCTTCCTCATTGAACCGCCCACTGCTTAACCGGCGGTTTTTTTAAACTCATAAATTTTTTTGATATTTTTGTACAACAGGTATTGATTTTTCTTTTCTGTTATAATACAATAATTTCAACAAACAAGAGTGGAGGGTTTCATTATGAAAAGCACAAACGTTATGGAGCATACGACGAGTTTTGGTTATCCCCCGGCAGCAGCAGAACCACGCACTTGTCACGACTGCGGAGAAGTTATTAGCGAAGTGCCGGACACTTATTTTACACAATGCGAAAAATGCATGCGTGCAAATAATGAATAAATAAAAAGTGACTCCAAACAGGAGTCACTTTTTATTTTTGTTATAACACAGAAAAACTGCCGGTGAACGGAACACCGGCAGTTTTTTATCTTTATTTTTGAAATTGAGCTGTTTCTGTCGAACCTGAAAGGGCGGTTGTTGACGAGGTCCCTCCTGTAATTGTCTGTGAAACTTCGTCGAAATAACCGGTACCAACTTCCCGTTGATGGCGAGTAGCGGTATATCCGTCTTTTTCAGCGGCAAACTCGGCCTGTTGCAATTCGGAATACGCCCCCATGCCTCTGTTCTTGTAGCCGCTGGCAAGTTGGAACATGCTGTGATTAAGAGCATGGAACCCGGCAAGGGTAACGAATTGAAATTTATACCCCATCTTGGCAATCTCTTGCTGGAACGTTTCAATCGTATCTTTATCCAGGTTTCCTTCCCAATTGAAGGATGGCGAGCAGTTGTATGCAAGCATTTGGTCCGGATATTGCTCATGGATCGCATCTGCAAATTTTTGCGCTTCTTCCAAGTTCGGCGTTGACGTTTCACACCAGATTAAATCAGCATAAGGCGCATAAGCCAACCCGCGCGCAATCGCCTGGTCGATTCCGGCTCTCGTACGGTAAAAACCTTCATCCGTTCGCTCGCCGGTAATAAATTCCGCATCGGCAGGATCGACATCGTTGGTAATCAAGTCTGCTGCATCTGCATCCGTACGCGCAAGCAATACCGTCGGCACACCAGAAACGTCAGCGGCCAAGCGCGCGGACACGAGATTTCTTACGGCGTTTTGTGTTGGGATCAATACTTTTCCGCCAAGGTGTCCGCATTTCTTTTCCGAAGCCAATTGGTCCTCGAGGTGCACCCCGGAAGCACCGGCTTCAATCATCGCTTTCATTAATTCAAAAACATTCAGCTGACCGCCGAAACCTGCTTCAGCGTCGGCAACAATCGGAGCAAAATAATCAATATCCCCTTCGCCTTCCATATGCTGAATTTGATCGGCACGCATCAATGCATTATTAATCCGCTTAACGACTTGCGGAACGGAATTCGCCGGATAAAGGCTTTGGTCCGGATACATTTCGCCCGCGAGGTTGGCGTCAGCCGCCACTTGCCATCCGCTTAAGTAGATCGCTTTCAATCCGGCTTTCACTTGTTGAATGGCCTGATTCCCCGTGAGTGCACCGAGAGAATTTACATAATCTTCATTTTTCAAGCTATCCCAAAGCTTTTCCGCCCCTTTACGGGCAAGCGTATGTTCAATTTGCAACGAACCGCGCAGACGAACGACATCTTCTGCCGTGTACGGACGTTTTACCCCTTGCCAACGCTCTTCCGTTTCCCACTGTCTGTTTAATTCGTCCACCTGTTGCTCAAATGATTGTTGCACCATAATCCATTCTCCTCTCCTGATAAACCGCGCAAAGCCTGATAGTAAGCTTTTTATGCGCTGTTTTATTACAGTTACTATCTTATGTTTTTAATATATAACAGTTTTGGATATTATGCAACCGTTTTATTAAAATTTATTATTTTTTTCGTTACCGCTCCTACGAAGAAGGTTAGAAAACTTGGCCTTTCGCCAAGCTTTTATGGCGAAAAGCCTTAGTACACCTATGCAGGTAATAAAGTTGATTTATACTTTCTTTTCTGCCAACGAAATAGCCCATAAAGAGATCGCTAGTGTAAAATGGCTTGCTAATTTCACCTTTCAATGATTCCATTTGGAGTTATGTCAATAATACGAGCACAAAAATTGGTGCCTTTTTAGTCTTCAAGTTTCAAGCTACTCTTCTCCGAATCCGCCGCCTTTGACAGCTGTTTCGGTACGTGGTGTGCATCTGATGGCGGCTGGGAGAAAAACGCTCATGGGCGCATCAGCCGCATCCGTCAGTGTACCACGAACCGACCGATGCTCCCGATTCGGCGGAGGGGCCCCATCCCCAACCGGTGAATCGGGGCATCGGGCACAGCTGTCAAAGGTAAATGTCACGGCTCCCAGCCTAACCCATCATGTTTGCTTTCCGCGTTTTTGTGACGCCGTTGTATCGCCTCCTTGATCTTGTCTATACTGCCGGTCGAATTGGTTAGGCGACACATAGCCAATGGTGGAATGGGTACGTTCTTCGTTGTAAAAACAGGCAATGTACGCCCAAACGCTCATCTTAGCCTCCTCCCGTGTATCGTAGGTTTCATGGGCAAGCAGATCTTTTTCAATGGTTGCGTGAAAAGACTCGATGCACGCATTGTCATAACAGTCGCCTTTCCGGCTCATGCTTGTGAGCATGCCGTGTTCCCGGAGAATGGCCTGGTAGTCATGGGACGCATATTGGCTTCCCCGATCCGAATGATGGATGAGTCCCTCTTGCGGCGGTTGAAGGCGTATGGCCCGATGTAGGGCGGTCGTAGCCAGTTCTTTCGTAAGACGGTGACTGATATTCCAACCAATGACTTTTCGAGAAAATAAGTCCATCACCGATGCCAGGTAAAGCCAGCCTTCCCGGGTCCAGATATAGGTTATATCTGCTACCCAAGCCTTGTTGGGATAATCCGTATGAAAATCTCGTTTAAGCAGGTTGGGATAAATCGGCTGATGATGATTGGAATCGGTTGTCTTTTTCCCTTTCTTGATAGCGGTCTTCGGACGGAGGCCATATTCTCGCATATAATTCGACACCGTTTTCTGGGTGATCGTAAAGCCTTGATGATTCAGTTCAACCGTTATTCGCGGGCTCCCATAGGTTTCTCGGGATTGAACGAAGATTTCCTTTATGGCTTCGACGATGGATGCCTTCCGCTGTTTTTGCGGGCATTGCGCGCGGTTACGCCATTCATAATAGCCGCCTCTGGAAACTTGCACATCTTCGCCACACGAAACTCGTGTCGGTGTTCCTCGATGAAGGGATAGATTACTCCTGGTTTTTGGCGAAGAAGGCCGCCGCCTTTTTTAGAATCGCCACTTCTTCTTCCAATTCCTCAATTCTTTTCATGTCCCGTTGATGTTGCTCTTCCGCTGGTGTGAGATAACCGTTTCCGAAAAGGGAGTCCCCCTTATCCTCACGATAATTTCTCACCCAATTTTCCAGCGTGCTATCGGAGATCCCATGCTCTCTCGCGACATCTGCTCTCTTTTTTCCCTCGTGAACGATGAGTTTCACCGCATACCGCTTAAATTCTATATCATGATGTTGCACTATCGGCACACTCCTTTAGATCCATTGTAACAATGCACCAATTTTGTGTGTCCAACTTTTATTCTACCTCCACATTACTTATCCATGGCACCTACGATTGAGAGATTTTTGCTTTTGATGGTGTCATAACTCGTTCATGGCGCCTCAGATTGGATGATTTTACTTTCCAGAGGTGCCATTACTTGCTCATGACACCTCTGATTGGGATAATATCCTTTTCGGTGGTGTCATACGGGGGTTTATTTCGGGCGTTCTCTACGAAGAGGCTATTATTAAATATGCCCTCTATTTTAAGCAATCACAACCACTGGGGACAGGTAAATATCTGCCAACGAAAAAAACGCGAACCCTAATGAAAGGTTCGCGTTTTTTATTACAATTCCGCTTTAGCTTTTTCGGCAAGGTCTGCAAAGGCATCCTTATCGTTCACGGCCAGGTCAGCGAGCATTTTACGATTGACGTTAATGTCCGCTTGCTTCAACCCGTGCATGAGACGGCTGTAAGACAGGCCATTCAAACGAGCTGCCGCGTTGATACGTGTAATCCATAGTTTACGGAAATCACGCTTGCGTTGGCGTCGGTCACGGTATGCGTATTGAAGTGATTTTCTCACTTGTTGCTGGGCAGTGCGGAATAAGCGATGTTTTGATCCATAATATCCTTTTGCAAGTTTTAAAACCTTTTTGCGACGACTACGGGCGACTGTTCCACCTTTAACTCTAGGCATCGTCGATCCCTCCTATTCACTCTCGATTGTGTCTTTATTTTTTATATGGGAGCATTGGTTCGACACGTTTTTGGTCACTCTTATCCATTACCGCGTCTTTTCGTAAATGCCGTTTTTGTTTTTGTGTCTGATTACGAAACAAGTGGCTGGTGAATGCATGGTTGCGCTTCAGCTTGCCACTGCCGGTACGCTTAAAACGCTTGGCTGCTCCTCGGTGGGTCTTCATTTTTGGCATGGCGATTTCCTCCTAGCTACGAATTTTGCTTATTATCTTTGTCTTTGTCCGACTTGGGGGCAAGCATCAAAAACATGCTACGCCCATCCATTTTGGGTTTTGTTTCAATAGCTGCAACGTCTTTGGTTTCTTCTGCAAGACGTTCCAAAATCTCTCGGCCAATGGATGAATGCGTAATGGCGCGACCGCGGAAACGAATGGCAGCTTTCACTTTATCGCCTTGCGATAAAAATTTACGTGCATTGCGAAGCTTCGTATTAAAATCATGCTCTTCAATGTTCGGACTCAGTCGCACTTCCTTCACATTGATGACTTTTTGTTTTTTACGTGCTTCACGCTCTTTTTTCTGTTGCTCAAAGCGATATTTCCCGTAGTCCATAACGCGACAGACCGGCGGTTTCGCATTCGGCGCGACGAGAACAAGATCAAGGTCCGCTTGCTCAGCACGATCCAATGCCTCTCGTTTCGATACAATCCCCACTTGGTCCCCATTCGCGTCGATGAGGCGAACCTCGCGGGCGCGAATCCCGTCATTAAGCTTCATATCCTTACGAATAAAGAGCCACCTCCACTAAATTTTTTAGAAAACTTGGCTTTTCGCCAAGCTTTTACGGCAAAAGCCTTAGCTGCACTTATGCAGGAAAGAAAGTTGATTTATACTTTCTTTCCTGCGAAAAATAACCCATAGAAATGTGCCGACAATTTCATTGCAACATGCACACAGCAAAGCTTTGCACACGTAAAAAAGTGAGCGCCGCTCTACACACGGCACCCACTTATCCAATCCGATTCATTCGATTGCTGACCAGTCAACAACCCGTAGGCGTCGATCAGGTGAGAAGCGGGCGCTTCTGCTTGTGTGCAACATGTTCAATTCTTTGTTTAGTTTACAACCCCAGCGCGGGAATGTCAAGAGCAGGGATTCGCAATGAGTCTAGTCAAAGTCTGAATATAAGCACTGGGAGACGCAAAAATATCTATTCCTTCCATTTTGGAGATCACATTCCACTTCCAAACCCTCTCGAAATAGCGCTCCCTTCGTTTGGTAAGGACAATTTGGCCGCAAGTAATCCCTCAAACGGAGGTCGAACTGCACTGAGAGGAATAAGTGAGGCAATGTAACTCCTCATACGGCGTCCGAGCTGCCCCGAGAGGAACAAGTGACGCAATGTAATTCCTCTAACGATGGTCGAGTTGCTCCGAAAGGTACAAGTGGAGCAATGTTTGGGGGATTACAAAGTGGAAAGACGAATCATTACCCGCGTAAACGATCGTGGGAATAAGCGACGATCTCAAAAATACATTAGAAAGAGATATTATTGCTCAAGTTCGCCTTGAATCATTAAGGGAACGCTGCCGACTCGCTTGATTCTACCTTTTCGGTCCACAGCGATCCGCTGAGGACTCGACTCGCTCGTTTTCCCCTTTTGCAATCCGCAGAACGACTCTCTGAGGACACTCAATGAAAAGCCGCCCAGCGGGTTTGTTAATCTCCGGCATGCCGCTGCACAATAAATGGGAACGTCTACCAATCTAAATCGTCCGGATAATCCAATGCCAACCTGATTTCACCAACATCACATTCATATTCTCTGGCCGCTCGTTTTACTTCACCTTCCACATCTCGATATTCTTGTCCATATTCCGCCAGTCTTTTCGCCATGATTGTGATGTTTTTCTTCCGTTTTTCCACATCCATGTCCATAAATCTGATATTCAACAAGTCCACATACTGAGTGGCATACGCGTCAAACCAGGTATAATCCTTAGCCATTAAGTTTATCGTGCGCCGAAACGCAGCGTCAGAAACATTCTCTTTTATACATTGAATAACGGCGGCTTGAAATCCTTTGACTTGGGCAATCGCGCCGTCCCACATCAATTTTTGATCCATCAGGTTAACGTGTTTTTTCGTTATTTTCTTGGCATACAGTCTGATGAAATCATTCAGCGCCATCGTGACAAACAAGACCTCCGGCCATAGAACATTGGCGCATAAATACACATTTTTATCAGAGGTGATCGTTGAAAAAAATTTCATCTTGTCCGCATCCATCCCGTTTTCAACAAAGGTAATATCGCGGGCTCCCAGAAGGGCATAGCGAATGTCATAGCAAACCCCAAGGACTCGAAGACGTGCTTCCTCGTAACGAATAAATTCGTCTTCTTCTCCGACCACGGTGTGCAATGCATCATATAAGGCCTCAAAATCAAAAAAATCACCGTGAATGGAGACGCCTGCATAATTTGGTGTTGATTTAACGTAGATCATAAAGTGTCTCTCATTTCTTTTGTTATTGATTCTGGCTTTAATTCACTTCATTATACCAAAAATACAGCATCTTTGGTCATGTTTAAGACGCCGAAAAGGACTTCTCACATTGTGAAAAGCCCTTCTAAATTTATCATTTTAATTTCGAACCGAGACCCCGCTTTCAAGATTCACCCAATAAGTTGTTTCCTTTTTGATAGATGCGCGCCCAATCTTCATTCGGAATAAGCGACCCGCCAGTTGCCCATGCCACATGGGTTGCTTCCTTCATCTTGGAGGATAAGCCGTGTTTTTCGATATAGGAAGGGTGTTTTGATAATTGTATCGGTCCTTGCAAACCGGAAGCGGCAGAGGGTTCCACTTTTAAACCTTCAGAGTGCATCAGTAAGGCAAGCATTTTAAACAGCTCATCGTCTTCGACGGTATACACGCCGCTAACGAGTTTCTCACTAATTGCCGTCGCAAAACTTGATGGTCTTCCGACGGCCAAGCCATCCGCTTCCGTTACATTGTCGATACCAAAATCCTGGACACTGACCTTTTCATGTTTTTCCGTCATTAGACCGATTAAGACGGAGGGAGAATGCGTAGGTTCAACAAAAAAACAATGAACGTTATCGCCAAATAATTGTTTGAGGCCAAAAGTCAATCCCCCCGGAGACCCTCCCACGCCACAAGGGAGATAAAGAAATAACGGATGATCGCTGTCCACACGGATGTTTAGATCGTCAAGTTGTGCCTTCAATTCGAACGCCGCGATACTGTAACCTAAAAACAAATCCCGGGAATTTTCATCGTCGACAAAGTATCCGTTCGGATTCTCGAGGGACAATTTCCGCCCCTCATTAATCGCCTTGCTGAAGTCGGCACTGTATTCATAAACGTTGGCTCCGCTTTCCTTTAACAAATCTTTCTTCCATTGTTTGGCATCCGCGGACATGTGAACAGAGACGTCAAAGCCGATCGCGGCACTGACGATCCCGATGCTAAGGCCCAAATTGCCGGTGGAACCCACATCAATGGCGTATTGATTAAAAAAACGCTTGAAAGCTGGAGAGGCAAATTTTTCGTAGCTTTCCTGCTGTGTGATCATCCCGTTGTCAATGGCCAATGTTTCCGCATATTTTAGGACTTCAAAAATCCCGCCGCGCGCCTTTATGGATCCGGCAATCGGCAATTCATTGTCGCATTTTAAATACAAAGTCCCTTCGATGTTTCTTTTATAATGATTTTCAAGTTGCGTTTGCACATTCGGAATGGGGCGCAAGGGAGATTCAATGTTCCCATCATTTTCACGCGTTTCCGGAAACATTTTTTCGATAAAGGGACGAAACCGCATCCACATGCCTGCTGCTTCTTTCATATCTGCCGCGCTTACGGAGCATCCGGAAGCAGAAGCGTCCGTCCATTTTTGTTTGTATGGGTTTTCCCACCATACTGGCCTTAACGCTGTGATGTCTTCAAGAAGGGGAAATGCTTTTGTCCAATTTTCCATTAGTTCGCCCAACACCCGATTCTTCATGGCCAAACCCTCCTCGATACTAAGAGCGACTTAGCCTTCTTCGGTAAAAGCATGATACTCCGCTTCATTCATTAGATCTTCAAGTTCATCACGGTCAGCCATTTTCACATCGACCAACCAGCCTTCATCTTCCGGGTTGGCATTGACTAACTCCGGTTCATCTTCCAATCTTTCATTTACGTTCACAACCGTTCCGGAAATCGGAACGTATATTTCCGAAACTGTTTTCACCGACTCAATGGTGCCGATGCTTTCGTTCGCGGCAACCTCTTCATCGACTTCCGGAATTTCCACAAAAACAATATCTCCAAGTTCCTGCTGCGCGTAATCCGATATTCCGATACGCACAATGCCTTCTTCTAACGTTTCTACCCATTCATGTTCTTTGCTATACAATTTACTCATCATAGGTACTCCTTTTAGCTATATAATTTACGTTTGATACCTTCACCTGTTGGTGTAGTTGCAAGCCCCCCAAGGGATGTTTCCCGTAAGGTTCGAGGCATTTCGCTCCCGACCCGATACATCGTTTCGATCACCTCATCACACGGGATGCGACTTTCAATGCCCGCGAGCGCCATATCCGCGGAAGAAAATGCGATCGATGTGCCGATGACGTTCCGTTTAATGCATGGCACTTCCACCAAACCGCCAACCGGATCACACACGAGCCCAAGCAAGGATTTCATCGCCATCGCGGTCCCGTGTACGGCTTGCCTAGGCGTTCCCCCTTTTAATTCCACGATTACACCTGCAGCCATTGCTGTTGCAGATCCGACTTCTGCCTGACACCCACCTGCAGCACCTGAAATAAATGAACGATTGGCGATAATATAGCCAAGGGCACTGGCAGTAAACAGTCCATTCGTTAGCGCATCAAGGGAATAATTATCGTTGTCGCGAAGGGAAAACAAGATCCCCGGGAGCACGCCCGCTGAACCTGCCGTCGGGGTCGCAACAATAACGCCCATTCTGGCATTGCATTCAGACGTTGCCATCGCGTAACGCATGGCCCCGGTAATGAGTGAGCCGGAGAGTGTGTCCCCGCGGTCTATATATTCCCCCATTTTCAACGCATCTCCGCCTGATATGCCGCTTGGGGCAGGGGAGCCGTCCGATTTCCCGGCTTCGACGGCCTCTTGCATTTTTATTAAACGATCTTTCATTTTATGGAAAATATCCTCACGCGTCATTTCCGCCTTTTCGCTTTCCTTGCCGATCATCGCATCAGCAATGCTTACGTTTTTCGCCTCACAGTGTGAAAGCAAACTTTCCATTGAATCAAATGGCACACGTTACACCTCCCGTTTATCATTGGTGAGCATATATAAAGGCAAGCGATTGCATATGGAACGAAAGTCGTCATCTGTACTTAAACGAATCGTCGTTTCCGCATCATTAATGAGAAAGATATGCGACAAACCGCCGCCAAGGGAAACGCCACCCACTTTTACGTGCCGATATCCAGCCTCGGCAACGATGATTGTCGTATTCGGATGATCGTAATAAGGGCATTGATCCTTTTCGAGCAAAAATGAGTAATCGATGTTTTCATCACTTGCGATAGCCAAGGCGTCTTTAATCCGGGTATCCTCTGGCCCCATCCCGAGCAAACCGCCAAGCAGCGCTTTGTCGGTGCCGTGGCCCTGATACGTTTGCGCAAACGAATCATACAAGGTAATGCGGGCCTTTTCAGGTTTGCAGCGGCCGAGGAGTTCGTACGTAAACCGGCCAATGGAAGCCGCTCCCGCAGTATGAGAACTGGACGGCCCCACCATTACGGGGCCGATAATATCAAAACAGCTTTGAAATTCCATCTCTACACTCCTCTCAAGTAACACGTGCTTCTTGTTGGAAAAGAGGAAAGGCTTTGCAAATGTCATTCGTCTTGTTTTTCGCCTGTTCCAGGACATCGGAATTGCCGTTACTTCCCAGGACATCGGCAATAATTTCGCCAATGTTAATCATTTCTTGTTTTCCCATCCCCCGTGTTGTAAGCGCTGCTGTGCCAATTCTAATCCCGCTCGTCACAAACGGTCCCTCCGGATCAAACGGAATCGTATTTTTATTAGCCGTAATGCCGGCTTTTTCCAGCAATTGCTCTGCCTCTTTTCCGGTAAGGTTCCATGGACGGACATCGACGAGCAATAAATGGTTATCGGTTCCGCCTGAAACGAGGGCAGCGCCTTTCTCTTTTAACGTCTCTCCGAGTGTGACTGCGTTTTCCACAATCCGATTGGCATACGTTTTGAATGACGGCTGGAGGGACTCTTTAAAGGAAACGGCTTTTGCGGCAATCACATGCATTAATGGCCCGCCTTGCAGGCCGGGGAAAACAGCCTTGTTAATTCCTTTTGCCATCTCTTTGTCATTCGTTAAAACAAACCCTCCGCGAGGCCCTCTTAATGTTTTATGTGTCGTACTCGTTACAACGTCCGCATAAGGCACCGGCGATGGGTGAACGCCGGCTGCAACAAGTCCGGCAATATGCGCCATATCGACAATCAGTTTTGCATCAACCTTATCGGCAATTTCTTTAAATTTTGCGAAGTCAATGACCCGCGGATAAGCACTCGCACCGGCGATAATGAGTTTCGGTTTTTCTTTTTTTGCCTGATCTTCCAATTGATCGTAATCAATCAAGTGATCGTCTTCCCTTACGCCATAAGAAACAACATCAAACCACTTGCCGGAAATGCTGACAGGACTGCCGTGCGTCAAATGCCCCCCATGGGATAAATCCATCCCCATTACCTTATCCCCGGGTGTTAACTGTGAGTAATAAACAGCCAGGTTGGCGGAGGCTCCGGAATGAGGTTGCACATTCGCATAATCGGCTTGATACAGTTCTTTCAATCGTTCGATCGCCACATTCTCGACAGTATCCATGTTTTCACATCCGCCGTAATACCTTCTCCCCGGATAGCCTTCCGCATATTTGTTCGTCATCACCGATCCCATAGCTTCCAAGACATCTTCGCTCACAAAATTTTCTGACGCTATTAGCTCAAGTGTGTCATGCTGTCTGTCCCGCTCTCCCTCAATTGCCGAAAAAATAGTTGCATCGTTTTCTTTTAAACTCATCAAAATCCCTCCATTTAAAATTATTTTTGGGCAAATAAAAAAGGACAGAAAAAGGCATACACCCTTTTCTCTGTCCTTGTACCTGAGAGTTCAACTCCCGTTTAAGGAGCCTACCCCTTTGGTGGCTTTAGCGCTCTCCAGAGTTGCGTCCCATTGTAGTCATTTTACCTGAGAGATTCATTCACAAGGATTTTTTATGTGAATATTGCCCCTTCGGTGCCGACGCCTAAGTCGGTCTCTCCCACAATGTTCATTCGCAAATTTCATTCAATTTGTTATTATCATAGCAAAGCAAACACCTTAATGCAACACTATTTTGAAATTATTTATACATTTATCCCCACTCACACAAAAGCCTCACTGCCTTGGTATTTCGCGGCTTCTTGCCATACTTGTGCTTTGTTGACCTGCTCATCGGCGTGATAAGAAGAACGAACGAGAGGCCCTGCCTCGCAATGACGGAACCCTTTCTGCATGGCAATTTCTTTGAAACGCGCAAACTCTTCGGGTGTGTAATATTTTTGCACATCCAAATGTTTTTTCGTCGGCTGCAAATATTGCCCGATCGTCATAATATCCACATCGTGGGCACGCAAATCATCCATGACTTCTTCGATTTCTTCGGGCGTTTCCCCAAGGCCGATCATGAGGCTTGATTTCGTCGGAATGTCGGGATGCAACTCCTTGGAATAGCGAAGAAACTCCAGGGAACGATCATACGTCGCGCGTGCGCGAACTTTTTTCGTTAAGCGCCGGACCGTTTCAATATTGTGGTTCAATATATTCGGGCGCGCCTCCATAAGCGTTTGTAAATTGTCATGCAGCCCCATCATATCCGAAGGCAATACTTCAATCGTCGTAAGCGGATTGCGGCGGCGGACGGCGCGAACCGTTTCTGCATACACCCTTGAGCCCCCGTCTTTAAGGTCATCGCGGGCAACAGCCGTAATGACGACGTGTTTTAATCCCATTTGTTCCACCGACTCGGCGACTCGTTCCGGCTCGCCCCAATCAAGTTCATTTGGCAGCCCCGTTTTCACCGCGCAAAATCGGCACCCGCGCGTACACACATCCCCAAGAATCATAAATGTGGCTGTTTTCCTTACGGCCCAGCATTCATGAATGTTTGGACAGCGCGCTTCTTCACAGACCGTATGTAATTTCTTTTCGCGCATCATCTTCTTAAGGCCTTTATAGGATTCATTCGTGTTTAACTTTATTTTTAACCAATCCGGCTTGCGAACGTGCGTTTCTTTTGCCTCCATTTGATCACATCCTTTGCATCAGACGAATAACTATTTTATCATTTTCGGACAATCCCCCCGAATCGTGTCAGCTCCCAAAATGCGTAATGGTTTCGGCGAAGGGATCACTCTCCACCATCCCCGATTGGCTTCCCTTTTTCATCTTCCAACGGGGCTTCGGGACAAACAAAAAAGACAGAAAAAGGTCTCTACACCTTTTCTCTGTCCTTGTACCTGAGAGTTCAACTCCCCGTGACGGAGTTTACCCCTTTGGTGGCTTATGCGCTCTCCAGAGATGCGTCCCATTGCAGTCTTTTTACCTGAGAGATTCATTCACAAGGCATTTATGTGAATGTTGCCCCTTCGGTGCCGACGCTTACGTCGATCTCTCCCACAATGTTCATTCGCAAATATTTATTTGATATTAGTTTAGCAAAAAAGGCGTTGTAAAGCAATGATTATTTGAAAATTATACTTACACATGTTTCTATGACATTGTCTAAATTCCTATGCCTCAAATGCCAGAGCCAGGCTTCTATAATACTCAATCGATCGCAAATAAGCGTCAACGTCCACATATTCATTAGGTTGATGAGCCAACTGCTCGTCACCTGGACCATAAATAAGTGTTGGGATGGTACTTTCGGGATTCAACACGGCTGCATCCGTATAGTAAGAAACACCGTAAACATCGTTATCAGTACCTTTAATATCTTTTGCAGTCTGAATGATTCGACTTGAAGATTCAGTCAAGATCCCGGGCCTATTTAGCAACTCCTCCATTTTAAAGGCAGAGCTATCCTCCTCATTAAAAAGTTCCTCCAACTTCCTGCTTAATTCCATAAAAATTTCATTGTGGGATTGAGGAGGAATTGTTCTAATATCAACGTATATATGGCATTGATCCGGAACAACATTTGCTTGGAGCCCGCCTTCTATTTTATTAATCGATAGACTACTCTCCCCAAGTGGAGCACCAGTTATTTTCCATTCAAGGCGACATTCATCAAGGATCGCCATTACTTCCCTTATCCGTTCAATGGCATTAATCCCTCGATCCGGCATGGCACCATGTGCTGTTTTTCCGAAAGTGAGAATTTTAACCCATAGCGCGCCTTTATGACCGACAACCACTTTCTCTCGGGTTGGTTCACCGATAACCATTGCAGCAGTATTTGACACATCATGATCTTCCAAATACTGTCTCGCCCCGCAACTATCCACTTCTTCCCCTGCTGTAGCAAGAAATACAATGTCGTGAGGCAGCTCTTCGTTTTGCAAATATAATGATTCAATGGCTAGAAACATGGCCGCAAGACCACTTTTCATGTCTGAGGCCCCTCTGCCGTATATTTTATTTTCCACTTTTTTAGCTTCAAATGGCGGGTAATCCCATTTTTGCTCCCCGGGTAAAACCGTATCCATATGCCCGCAAAAGAATAGCTCGCGGCGATCTTTCCCCTTTAGGTGAATGCTAAAGTTACTTCGATTCTGTCCTAAGTCAGTTATTTGGTATGGCAGACCACTTTCCTTACAGCGCTCTGCAAGAAGTTCGGAAATTTTCGATTCATTACCCGGTGGATTAGAGGAATTTATCCTTATCAACTTTTGCAAAAATTGTACCGCGTTCACTTACTGCCCCCATTATTTGCATTTTTAATGGCGTTACTTGCCAACCGTTAACAGCCTCCATATCTTGCGAACAGGTTGAACATGCAATGACAACATCTTCTGTAGCCCTAAGCCGTATATAATCCCCCGGCTTCGATAACGGTTCCTGAATTGTATAATCTCCCAGTTCATCAAGAACATTGTTCATAAACCAATTGATAGGATCCGGAATTTTCACAGGATGTATGCCATGGTTTTCCAGGGCTATTTTTAAATTGTCATGGCAGTTAGGATGGTCTTCGTTGCCAAAATCCATTTTATATCTGTAGTAATCACAGGCAGGGAAGAAGAAATCATGTTTGCCAACCGTATCCTGGACAAATTCCATGAGCGGACGCCGTTTATTGCTGTATAATCCATCACCTTCTTTTAAACGAATGCTACTTAATGATGCGCGCATGTGAACCGGCGACACATACTCCTCTATGTCATGTTTATTAAAACAAACAAAATCTCCAACTTGTTTTCCTTCCACGTCAATGAGAACTAATTCATCTCCAACTTTAAGTTCTACACTTCTTCCTTCATAGGGGGGGATGAAAATTTCTTCTCGTACACCTCCACCATCAACCATACACCTGACCTCCTTAATAGCTCACCTAGTCTTATTCCAAAAACACAGCTACTGCCCGTATCGGCGAACCCGTGCCTTGGCGAATCTTTAATGGCAATCCAAAATATAAAAAACGTTTCCCAGCAATTTGGTCTAAATTACATAAGTTTTCAATATGGGACATTTCATATTGACGGCATATAAGATGGGCGGAAAAGTTTGGGTCCTTAGGATTATCAGGTGCCGGCGCGTCGACGCCTATATTAACGACACCTTTTTCTCCAAGCCATCTACAAGCCTCTATATCCAGGCCTGCATAACGTGTAAGCCACTCATCCGTTCCATATGCCCGGTCATAATGACCGGTATACAAAAGGACAATGTCCCCTTTTTCCAACACTTGACCTGATCTTTGCAACGCGTTTTCAAGGTCACCCGCCGTAATATAATCATCAGGAGAAACATGTGACACATCTAGGCAAATGGATGGACCGTAAAAATATTCGAGTGACATTTCATCAAGTTTCTTTCCGTTCGGGTCGAACTCATAAATTGCATCCGTGTGTGTTGGGCCATGTTCATTAATCAAGAGATTATAAGTGGCAAATTCAAACCCAACTTCCTTTTTAGATTCTTCGTGTGTTTTATTCTGAAAAATAAAGGTTTTTTGGTGAAGGGGAAACACAGGCATACCATTATAAATCTCTTGCGACAAGTCTACTAATTTAACATTACTCATAGGTCGAACCCCCTTATTCTACTACAGTAGACAACACTTCAAATTGATTGACATCAATTAAACCCATGTCAGTAATCTTCCACTCAGGGCTTGTTACGAGCGACCAGAAAGATAGATGCATGAACGGAACATGTATGCCACACCCTAGTTCATCTTTAGCCAAGCGTGACATTTCATCTACTCTTTCACTCACTTCTTTCCCGTTTAATTCATCGCTTATTAGCCCTCCAACTTTTAATGGTAAATCGCCGATCACTCTTCCTTCGTTTATCATCGCAATTCCACCGTTCATCGCTATGACCCGATTGACGGCCGTGGCCATATCTTCATAGTTGGTTCCGGTGACGATAATATTATGTGTATCGTGAGCAACACTTTCGGCAATCGCACCACTCTGTAACTGAAATCCATGTAAAAACGATTTTCCTATTCTGTTACTTTTACCATGACGCTCGACGACTAGGAGAGGAAGAACATCCTGTTTGAGGCAAGGTTCGACGACCCCGCCGGAAACATTTAAATCAAATTCTTCTGCACCTGTTAAATTTTGATCAGGAATAGCAACAATCGATCTAACTCGGGCTTTATTGCTATTTCGATTCGTTGTGATATGCAAGTCTTCGGTTTTTACCCTTTTTCTCTTTACTGACGTTTTTGTGCTTTCCGGGTACGTATAAGAAGGTAGATCTATCGTTAATTGACCATTATCGGCTGCCGCCTTTCCATTTAAATAAACTTTATCAATGGTCATTTCATTCAAATTATCGATAACCGCAATATTGGCACGTTTCCCCGGGGCCAATATGCCTACATCCTTAAAGCCAAAATGTGTGGCAGGATTGATTGTCGCCATTTGAATTGCTTCAACGGGGTCGATCCCTTCGGCGATTGTCCTTCGAATAATGTCATTCATATGGCCATCTTTTAATAAATCATCAGCAGCCATATCGTCAGAAACGAGTATAGCTCTCCTCGAATCAAGCCCTTCTTCTTTGATGGCACGGACACATTCCGCCATGTTCCGTTGCGATGAACCTTCACGCATAAATACACTAACGCCATAACGAAGTTTTTCAACGGTTTCTTCTTTTGTTGTTGTTTCATGGCACGAAATATGTGTACCCCCACTAATAATATGAGCGGCCAATTCTTTGCCGAACAACGCCGGGGCGTTGCCCTCAACTGTTTTCCCAATGCTGTTGGCATATGACACCGCTGCTACTAAATCATCAATGAGCTCAGGAGCATTTTGGTAGACGGGTTGAATATTACTAAAGCTTTGAATTTCTCCGATCCCTTGTACATTTTCATCATTCAATAAATCTTTCATATGTTTAGCAGTGACTTCTTCCCCGGCAGTTTCTAGCCCGGGCGCATCCGGCACAGCGGCCGGGACGGTAAAATATACTTGATTCGGCAATGTTTTGGCTTCTTTGATCATTTCTTGCATCCCATGAACGCCAAGGACGTTTCCAATTTCATGCGGGTCTCCGATAAGCGTAGTGGTCCCCGTTGGAATCGATAGCCTTGAAAATTCCGTGCCTGTCAACATTGAGCTTTCAAAATGCATATGCGAATCAATAAATCCGGGGCTAATGAATTTTCCCCTTACATCTTCAATGGTTGTTGATGACCCGATTAAATCCTTGGCGTCCCCAACAAGTAGAATGTATTCATCTTTGATAGCGACATCTGCTTGATAAATTTCCCGTGTTACCGTATTAATGATGTAACCACCCTGAAGTACAAGATCAGCAAATAGATGATGGTCCAACAATACATCAATCAACTTACGACGTTGAATCGCTTCCTTAAACTTTTCCGCTTCCATTTCGTTCACCCTTTCCCATAATCGCATTCCAACATATCAATAATGCCGACTATAGCTGCATCGACAGGCGCATTATCATTATCAAACGCTCTGGATGCAATACTTCCTTTCACGAAAATCACTTTTTCACCAACCCCTGCACCTACCGTATCGACTGTAATAATGGGTTGCGCTTGACTTGGCTGATCGTCAATCCCCACCGGCTGTGTAACCAACATTTTTGCTCCGACAAGGCTTTCGTCCTTTCTTGTCGCTGTTACAGTGCCAACTACAATACCGATTTCCATATCAGGTGTCCTTTCATTCTTCACGTATTTGAATGTTATTTTTAAGTGCTAAATCTCTGGCAAGAGGGGTAATGACAGTATTGGAATCGATAATAACCTCATAGTGTGATTGTGATACTATTTGTTCAATGTTTTCTGCACTTATAATCGTCTTATCTTTAGTTCGAGAATAGAAATATCGATTGACTTCTTTTTCATCTGAAAACAACTTAACCCCAAAACTCCTGAGTCTATGCATTTGATTATTCAATTCATTTTTTAAGAACGAATTCCCATGATTCAATCCGTCTTGAGCCCATAAAGAATGGTAAGGGTTTGAACCAATGTCTAGAGCAGTAATTTTCCTCCCTTTCAATAACCCCCATAATATAATATGGGAGAATGGACGGTGATCGTTAAAAGCCAATATATCTGATATAAGCGAAAAGGATAATACAGGTATAAAAAAAGAAGAAAACCGCTCCTTTGCTACGCCTAGTTCACTGCACGGAATAAATGCATCAATGTCTGTTAATGCGTGTATGTCTTCTCTAGTAAAACCATCCAATACTGAATCTTCCATACTTATATAGATTGTGGCACCACTTGATTTTAATAATTTTAACGCAGCTAATCCTCGGTCCATACCGATCATATGATGGGAAAGAAGAGCCAGGATTTGCGGATGTTTATGAAACTCTGGCTCCATTTTGTTTTTTTGTGAAAGTGCTTGCAAAGTGTAAGTGACAACAGCACTTTGCCTGTTTTCATTCATGTTTATTCACCTTTGGAGAGTAGAGCGCGTTCAATTTCACTGTGAGGGCGCGGAATGACATGAACTGAAATCAGTTCACCAACTCTTCCTGCTGCATTTGCCCCGGCATCAGTTGCTGCCTTTACAGCACCAACATCTCCCCTTACCATAACAGTGACCAACCCAAAACCGATTTTATCGTATCCGCATATTTCTACATTAGCTGCTTTTACCATCGCATCCGCAGCTTCAATCGCACCGACAAGACCTTTTGTTTCTACCAATCCTAAGGCTTCACCCATAATGATTTCCTCCTTGATTTAAGTTTTATTTGATTTACCATTTTTGCTTTTTAAATCCTCATCCTGTTGCTCTGTTTTCTTATTTGTGGACTTTTCCTTTTTTTCTTCGTCCTGACTGTCCGTTTTTTTCGGTAAGTTCTCTTGAGAACTTTTTGATAGATTTTTTGTATTTTCAACTGTTTTGCCCATGAACTTATCTATTAATTCGTCTTTAACATTTGAATGTGTACGCGGGATCACATGCGATGAGACTATTGTTCCGACACTTTCACCAGCATTTGTTCCAGCTTCAACCGCCGAAGTAACCGCCGCAACATCTCCACTTAAATGGATCGTGACTCCGACAGCACCGCTAACGCCAATGACCGTCTCACTGCCAAGAATCTCAACATCAGCTGCTTTCACTGCTGCGTCAGCTGCAGAAACTGCTGTTGTATATCCGATCGTCTCAATTAACCCGAGCGCAATCATTACGTCCACCCCCTTCATATTAAGGCTTAGCTAGTCATCCTATAAATTGACCTCCATTTTTTTTGAATACTGCCTCGGCTTCTGTCATTTCGTTTTGACTTCCCGAGACAAGTAAATACTCGTTTTCGACATGATAGTTGAGCGTCCCTTCCGGCATTGCCTTCAATACATGATCCAACAATGAAATGTTGCTATAATAAGGAAGGCCTTCAACAAAACATAACCCCTCAACCGTATAATTGATGCCTAGTTGCTTAGATAGCCACGTGCTCGGATAATCAATTTTAAACACTTCATAATGTTTCATCGTGTTTCGATTTATTTTTTGGAACAATTGCTTGAGGGTATTTTTTAACCAGTGTTCATCTTCATAAAACATCTCTAGTAAAAACTCGCCTTTATTCTTCTTATCCCATTCGAGATGATACTTAACTTCTTGGTTTTCTCTGATGATGTTATTTACAAACATTAATTGACTCGGATAACACTCGGGAAAGTTTACGCACCCTGCGCTAACGCCTTGTTGCGGGGTTCGATAAAAGAATTTCTCCAAGCCTTTAGATAGCTTTGGGAAAAACCACGCTCCCGCCCCAGTATTTGCCTTTCCAATCATTTCGGCATACCCGGAGGCATTTGCTTTTTGATTGTAAGCTTCGCCCTTTGTAAGAGACATCGTTTGTAATTTAGATAATGCATTACTTGAGTGGCTGTTTGGGATGACCGTTACATTCGGTTGATTTATTTGTGAATTCTTAGAAACAGGAGACGCCTGTTCATTTGCAGTCATTGACAATCGTTTTGTTTTGTTTTCTAATTGATAGTTCGGTCGTTTTATGGATTCATTCGAAAGGCTGTCAGTTATCTCGCGTTGAAAAATTGATCTGTCCCCCTCGTCAGTGGAGGGATTCGCTTGTTTTGGGCTGAGGATTTGCCCAACGACCTCTTTCATAAAATCCGACATCGCCGCGCCACTCCTTACAATAATTTTTCAAGTTCCGTATGTGGCCGGGGGATTACATTACTTGATATTAATTCTCCACCAACACGCTCAGACGACAATTTTCCTATTTCAACCGCAGAATTCACATCGGCAACGTCCCCCTCGATAATCACAGTGATTAAGCCTGATCCGACTCTTTTTAAATCAAGGCAACTAATATTAGCTGCTTTCGCCATCGAATCCAGAGCTTCGGCTGCCGCGGTTAACCCCCTTGTTTCAACTAACCCAATTGCACTCACAAGTCTCCCTCCCTAATTCGTTTACAAATAATCATTTAAATCAATATCCAAAGGTATAGATGCTCGCCTAAATTCCGTTTTTTGGGCTAATGGAATAGTTGCGTCAACACCCATTTTTGCAGTTACTCCCCTTAGATTGTGAGATGCTTCCAGGGGTGATCCCTTAGCCCCAGGCATGATCATTACATCTATGTCAGCTTGGACTCTTGTAGCAATTGCCCATTCAACATCTTCAGGATTATATAGATCAACATCATCATCCACAACAACCACATGCTTTAAGTCCTTGTCACTTGCAAACGCTGCCATTGCTGCTTGTTTACCGTCACCATCCGTCTTTTTATCGATTTGAATAACGGCATGAAGGCGGGCAGCGGCAGCCATTGTCACATGAGCCGCTTGCACATTTTCTACGACCTGTCGGACCGTGCTTAACAAGGTCATTTCACGCACCAGACACATTGGCAGCTTTTCTTCTGCGCTTGCTGGTAAAATCGTTTGCGAAATGGCGTTTTTTCTATACGTTAGCGCTGACATTTCCACAATTGGTTGCTCCATGTCGCCTCCATAATAACCCCCGAGTTCAGCAAATGTTCCTTCGGAATCACGTTCATATGGCAACATTCGTCCTTCAAGGACGATTTCAGCTTCCGCCAAAACTTCGAGGTCTACCGTTCGGCATTGAACCACATCTAATGGTTGGCCAAGCAATGCACTGGCTACATCCAACTTATCTGTATGGAATAAATGTGTACTGACTTGGGAAGTGAGCACGACAGCTGGAACAACGCCAAACATGATTGCAACTTCCAACGGTTCGTTGTTTTTCTCAAATGTTGAATAATGACGTTGAAGTTCAGGCGAAGTAATCGCGATGTTTGTTTTATTCACACCTATAAATCCCATTCTGCGGATTGATGTATACCTTTTTTGTCCATTCGGCTCTTTAACGACTAATACACCGGAAACAAAATATGGTCCACAATCTTCTTCATGAAAAGTCGGAATGGGGAAATGTTCGTCCAAATTAAAGGGAGGAAACACTACATTTTCATGGACAGGAGCTGATTTAGATTGTATGGTGTTTGTTTTCATTGGATGAACAATGCTTTCAATTAATGATGGAATCAGTTCAGATGATGAAACACCTATGCTATCGGCCATTAGTTCTCTATCCCCACCCAATCCCGCAACCATTGAAGATTGGTAGCCTTTAATATTTTCAAACAGAAAAGGTTTTTGACCATTTTTGGTTTTAACAACAGCCCCCAGTTCATATTTAGGATCAACTTCCTTGTTGATACGATAGAGGAGATTTCTGTTTTCCAGACTCTCAATCAATGTTCTCATTGATACGGGGTTCACTATTTTTCTCCCCCCATCTGTCGATAAGTTTGTGATCAATGTTAAGTCCGTCCAATATACGAGAAACCATAAAATTAACCAGTTCCCATATTTCTTTCGGACGGTGGTAAAATCCCGGAGACGCAGGCATTATGGACACGTTTGCTTCAGCTAATCTTGTCATGTTTTGCAGATGGATGACATGAAAAGGGGCTTCTCTAGGGACAACAATGAGTTGTCGTTTTTCTTTCATTGCAACATTAGCAGCGCGACTTAGAAGCGTATCGCCAATTCCATTCGCGATTGCCCCCAATGTATTCATTGAACAAGGGACGATAACCATACCATCCGTCTGAAAAGAACCACTCGCCACTGGAGCAAACAAGTTTCCGTCATCATGAACCTCAGCAAATTGATGCATATCCTTTATATTGACACCGCATTCGTATTGCATCACCTTATCTCCCGTTTCGGTCGCAATAACGTGCGTCTCAATGCCTAATTGATGAAGGGTGTGGATCAGTGTATAAGCATACAAAGATCCACTAGCTCCTGTTATTCCTACAATAATTCTCATAGGAGTTTTAATTGGCCTGTTTGTTTCGGGAGAATTTCTGTATCGCAGCCTTTTTGTATTCCTCTGTTGTCATCACCTCACCAAATATACCGATATCTACCAAACCTGCCTCATGCATTTCGTCAGTTTTGGAAGCAGTTGCATCCGACAAACATACAACATTATACGTGTGATACAAGGCATCAGAGGCGGTACTCCTGACACAAACATTCGTCCAATTTCCTGTAAGCACGACGGTGTCAATGCCCTCTTCCCGTAGAAAAAGGTCAAAATCGGTATGGGCAAAAGCACTGTGACGCCTTTTTTGGACGATGTAATCCCCCTTGTCTTCTTCCGGTTGCAATTCAGGAATAAACTCTGATCCCCATGTACCCTTAATGGCATGTACAGGCCTTACTTTGAAATCAGCATCGTTTTTTCGATGCGCTTCTTGAATAAAAACGACCTGAATATCATTGTCATGGCTAAAATCAACCATTTCTCTTATTTTAGGGACAATTTTTTCATTGTTCTCAACCCGTAATGCCCCACCTTCTGCAATAAAATCATTCAACATATCGATAACAACAACTGCGTGTTTGTTTCCTTTTACGCCCATGTTTAAATACCTCCTGTGAATTGTTTTTCTTTATCTGTAACATCTACCTTTTGACCTAACGTATTTTCCGTTTCATATTTTAATTCACGGTCAAGACGTTGAATGCTTTGGCGTTCCACGTACTTCCCATAACCAGGTTCGCTTACAATTCCGCCGTCATCAGCGTTATAGACCATCTTTCCCCGAACGATGGTTTGTACAGGAATACCTTTCAAATCCATGCCATGGAAGGGGGTATATTTGGCTTCCGTTAATACATTATCCTTGTCGATCGTATAATTCCGTTCTAGATCGATCACAGTAAAGTCTGCGTCACTTCCAAGCTCCATCGCTCCCTTTTTGGGGTAAATCCCATAGTGAATGGCAGCATTACGACTCGTAACTTCCACAAACCTGGACAATGACAGACGCCCTTTATTCAAGCCTTCACTTACCAGTATCGGTACCATTTGTTCTACCCCAGGCATACCGGGGAAACTGGTCCAAATAGTCGAACCTTTTTTCTCGGTTTCAATGTTGTAAGGTGCATGATCCGTTCCGACGAAATCTACCGTGCCATCTGCAAGTCCTTGCCAAAATGCTTCATTGTCTTCTTTGCCACGTAGTGGCGGCGCAATTTTTGCAAACGTTCCCCATTTATTCATCGCTTCTTCAGCATTTAGCACCAAATATTGGGGACACGTCTCTGATGTCACCTTAACGCCACGCTTCTTCGCCTCACGAACAAGCTCGACTCCCTTTTTTGAAGTCATGTGAACAACATGAACCCTAGCATCCGTTTCTTCGGCAAAACTTAAAATAAGTTCAATCGCTGTTTTTTCTGCAATAACCCCTCTCGCTTCTGACCAAGCAACTGGATCTTCCCTTCCTTCACTTTCAAGCTTTTTCGAATAAAATGTACAAATGTCAAGGTTTTCTGCATGAACCCCGATTGGCAAATCTGTTGGGGCGACATGACGGAAGATTTCAAGCATTTCCGCATCAGATACCGGTGGGAACGTCGGAACAGAAGGTGTCATATAGACTTTGAAAGCAACAACGCCTTCGTCTACTTGAGGTTGAATATTGTGAAGCAATCCTTCCCGAACATCTTCTCCTGTCATGCCACCCCAGAAAGCGTAGTCAATAACAGCTTTATCTTTAATCGAATTTAATTTTTCATGGAATTGTTCGCGGCTGCGTACAGACGGTTTTGTTGTACACGGCATATCAATGTGAGATGTTAGGCCTCCTTTTGCTGCCGATCGCCCAGCGGCGTCAAACGTGTCACGGTGACTAAATCCCGGCTCCATAAAGTGGGTGTGTGGATCGATACAACCCGGAACCACCAAATTCTGTTGTGCATCAAATATTTCGTCAGCTTCTATACCTTCTATAGAATTAGTGAAACCAACGATTGTGCCTTGATTCACCAAAATATTCGTCAATACTTGTCTGTCTCCCTGCGGAATATTGGCATTTTTCATGATTAAATCCATAAAAAACTCCCTTTCTTTTATAATGATATTTATTAGAAAAACTTGACTTTTCGCCAAGAATGGCGAAAGTCTAAGTCTTTTCTTATACTTTACTCCTTTAACAAAGGCAAACATTCTTAAAGTGTAAAATAAAAAACCGTAGATGAAAGAAGGCATAAGTGTGCACCTTCTACATCTACGGTTTCTCATTACACCGGTTAAACAGAGAATAAGCTCCCGCATAACATTTAGGTGGAAGAACTATAGCGAGTAAATCGCCTTAGATTCTCCCTTTTCATTTAGTTCTTATTAATCTTAAATCTAAAAGTTTTCTTTAAAATGAATGACCGTACAAGCGTATTCGGATTCAGGATCAAAATCCTTCAATACGGTGAAGACTCCTATTCCCAGATGGCGTTCGATCTCTGCTTTCAATCTGTCCTTAAATTCCATGACAAGCGCCGCATCAGCTGCCAAAGTCAGTTCTTTATACTGATTATTAAGAGCATTTAAAGCTGGGTTGCGCTTATGTTCTCCGAAAATCACAACAGTGTTATCAAATGTCTCGATCTTTTGTTTCTTCACCCCTAATCCATGAACTTCTTTGTTGATTTTGTTATAAATTTGCGATAATTCTTTTTTCAGATTATTTTTTGCCGGGTCAGAAACTTCTTCGAGCATCAATCACCCCTCCAAGCATAAAAGATATTTGGAGAACATGTGACAAAGTTATACGCCATTTGAAAACAATTAAAATATTTCTATGTTTTTAATATTATACTATCTCTTGAATAACGTCAATACTTTTCCATTGACTTCTCATTCATAATTTTAATTAAGTTTATTCATAATGAAGCAGTTCTGTAATCCCCGGGCAAACAAAATCCCGAAAATTGGAATAATAATGCGGTTTTGCGGGATTTTTGAATTAAGGTGGTGTGTACTGTCCTTAAAATTTCGGTTGAATAGCAAAAACCTCTAGAGAGTGGCTCCCCAGGTGATAAGGGTTTTACGCTGTTCATGAGGGGGCCCTTTTTTGAAGTCATTTTTCCAACTTAGGTGGAATTCATCAATATGAATAGACAATAAATACAAGCTTTAGTGCTTTTTCCGTTTTTTACGATGTTCACTTGAATGGGGGTGTATTTTTTTAATAGGAGCATTTTCGATCGCTTCATTAGTACGTTGTGAGACCTCATGCATTAATGCTTTTCCATCCCAGTCGACAGGCCATCCTTCCCAAAGACGTAATTTACCGGATACGAACACACCAACGATTTGATCACGATTACCAAACCGTGTAAATTCCCAAACTAGATCTCTTGATGGTTGAAACTCCGGGATGTCCACATCAACGAGCAAGAAATCTGCAGCTTTGCCCGATGCTATTTCACCCGTTAGGTTTCCTAAAGAAATTGCTTCAGCACCGCTTGTAGTTGCTTGATCAAACCAAGTCCACCCTCCACCACTGGAAAAATCACCTACTTGAAGACCATATGATAACCTATGGGTTGCTTCGGCAGCATCTATCAATCTAAATCCATCACTTCGTGTAGCGTCGGTGCCAAGCCCGATGCGAATACCAAGTTCATGCATATGTAATGCAGGTGCTGCAGCATTTCCCTTCCATTGAGTTGCAACAGGGTTATAAGCAACAGCAGTACCACTTTCTTGCAACATGGTAATTTCTTCTGGGGTTAATAAAGTAGCGTGAGCAGCTAACGTTTGGGGACCCAGCGCTTTAATTGAATGTAGATGCTCAAGCGGTCTTAAACCATGCTGAATTAAAGAACGTTCAACAGAAGCAAGATGTTCATTGACATGCGTTTGGAAAACCGCGCCTGCTTCTTTACATAAATTAGAAGCAGTATAAATCATATGATCAGTAGCTACTTCAGGTATTGATATAGCAAGTGAAGGGTGTACCAGGCTATGATTCTCCCATTCATTAAGATATTTTTCAGCTTGCTTTAGAATCTTATTCTGATCACTGGAAGAGGCACCTTTATCATTAGAAATCATGCCAAGAACGCACCGGATACCAACTTCGGATACAGCCTTTACAAGGGGATCTAAACCGCCTTCTGTACGAGCTCCGGCATCAACAACAGTTGTAAACCCTCCACGCAGAGATTCAAGTGCTGCCAGTTTTCCTGAAAGGTACATTAACTCAGCATCAAGGTTACCTTCTAGTGGCACCCAGACTCTTTTAAAAATTTCTGAAGGTTCTCCGAAGGCCAACGCCTTACCAAATGATTGCGTAAGATGGTGATGAGCATCAATAAAACCTGGCATCATAGCAAAACCCGGAAGGTCAATTTTGGTTATATTAGGGTAACGCGATAGCAAGTCCTCTACAGGACCAACCTCAGAGAAATATCCCTCTTCAATTACCACAGCATAATTGGAAACAGATCCATGACTTAGTATAAGATGTTCCGGAGTAATCAAAAGGCGCTGCGCAAAAAAGATTTCAGGATTCAGTTCAATTCTTGATACCATTGTGAGATTCCACCTCGCGGCTAATTTTTTAAAATATAGTTTTTATAAATCTCTTTACTCAAAATACCAGTTGTTAATACACGATTCATACAGATCAACAAATATTGAGCGCATATGAATGTCAATGATTAGCAAAGAACAAATTATCCTTATTTTTGCATTTTTAATATAATATCTCTGCATCCCATTTCCCGTCTAGAGGCTGGTCGAATAGCCTGTGTAAATTTAATTGTTTTGAAGCTTCATCCATATAATAACCTTGATAATTAATATCTATGTTGTTCGGGGATCCATCATACGAATAATATGATTTATTATGGTTCAATAAGTTTTTTAGAGCTTTTAGATCTTGGTGATATACTGCTGCATCCCATCTAACTTTGGAAATGATATCTGTAGAAATTGAATGTTGAATCCCAATAGATTTACTAATGATTTTTGCGACCTTTAAAGGGGAGCTACGGGCAATTTGATGAGTTCTAATATGCGCCTTTAAATAAGCGATTACTAAATCATCATTCTTCTGTGCCCATTGCTCTTGAGCGATAACCCCTGTCAAATAATCATCGTTAATACTTTCATAGTCAATAGTCCTAGCACCTTGTAATCGGGAAAGACTTACATATGGTTCCCACATGACACTCGCTTCAACACACCCTTGCATAATATTTGAATAACTTGAATTCATATCTTGGTTAATGATTTCATAATCAAAATTAGTATTCGGTAACCACTGATTTAAACGGTGACTCGCGCTTGAATTTACAACCGTAGTAATTGTAGTTCCCCTTGAATGGAACAAGTCTCGATATTTTTTTCCTTTTGGGATAACAAGGGATATCCCTGAGCTGTGTGATGTTTTTCCATCAAAACAAAGTAATACGGGGCGGAATTTTGGCAATAGGTTACTGATTTGATGGCTCATGATTATTGGATAATCCCCTAATGAGGCAATATGAACTCCCCCGGAAATTATGCCTTCTACTAGCTCCAAGCCATTTGTGGCATCGATCCATTGAATATTTACCCTGCGATTCGGATAATTTAAGGCTATTTCTTCTTCAAACAAGCGAAGTTCTTTCATAATAAGGGAACTCCACATATGGGCCGTTTGACTTTGATATCCAATTATGATGGTTTGAAGTTGATCTATTTGATCCTCATAATTATCTTCTATTTTTGTGTGTTGCTTGACCCATGCATGCACATCTTTCTCGTTAAAGAAAATTTCCTTACCTATTTTTATATAGGGAAGCCCTTTAAACTTTCGCCATCTATCGATGGTTGAGCGACTAACATGTAAAAGATCCATTGCTTCTTGTATAGTGATTAGATTTAATTCATTTTGCATATTAAACACCTCTAGTAAGTTATAAAAAAGAAAAAGGGGGTTGATAATAGTCAAAATCACCATTTTAACATTCGGAATTTACTGGTGATTTTAATCATTCTTCGTCATTCACCTCCATACGTAGGGCTTTTTCAAATGACTTATTGATAAATGAAAATGATTACTTTATATTAACCTTTAAAGTACAGGCGAAACAATAATGTTGTCAAGGAAGGGTGAATAAAATTAAAAGTTGGAATTTTTTAATATATTGATAAAATACACTTGCGATGGTTTCCTGAATTGGATAAGAAGTTTTTTAAAATTAAATATCTTTATACGAGTGAGGAGATAGTATGGAAGAAGGATATCAATCAATTGCTGATAGGGTTAAGAAGGAATATAAGATATACATTTCAGCTTTTTCCGTTCTTATTTTATCAGAGCTTATTGGGGAAATTGAAGTTAATTTCGGGCCCGGGATGTTGATTTTATTTCCGCTTTTCTACGGAATAATTATTGGAGTTTTGTTGGGACCTGATTTAATTGGCTTTTTTAAAAATGAAGAGGTAGAAGCAGCGTCACCTCTAGTCTTGGTAGCTATAGCACCGTTCATTGTCAACATTGGAATTACAGCGGCTCAAGACCTCCCTTTGCTTATTTCTGTAGGACCGGCCTTACTTTTAGCGGAATTCGGAAACTTATTTACAGTCCTTATCGCTTTGCCTTTAGCTTTATTCCTTGGTTTAAAACGCGAAGCAGTTGGCGCTACGCATTCTATTAACAGGGAAACAAACTTGGCTTTAATCACTAATGTATATGGGCCAAACTCCCCTGAACTGAGAGGTACACTAGCAGTATATATCATGGGCGGTCTTTTTGGAACCATCTTCTTCGGTTTTTTAGCCTCATTAGTGGCTTCAACAGACCTTTTTCACCCACATGCTCTTGCAATTGGAGCAGGTGTAGGTGCAGGGATCATGATGGCTGCTGCCACAACTAGTTTAGCGCATATTTATCCGGCGTATGCTGACGATATTCTCGCGCTCGGTGGGGCGGGCGATATGTTGACTGGAATGACGGGGCTATATGCTGCAATATTTATAGCTCTTCCTCTTGCGAATAAAATATATCAGCTATTAGAACCAAGAATTGGCCGCAAAAAGAAATCTACTGTTAAAAAGGAGGAAACAGATTATGAAGCTTAAAGAATGGGCCTTTTTATTCGGATTTATTGCAATCGGTATCATTACCACAAATCTAATTGGTTATAATACCCCAATTACAGACTCTTTAATGGGAGTATTGATTTTATGTTCAATCGCGTTTATTGCCGTATGCGTGTCAAAAATAATTCCATTAAGACTTCCAATGATTATTTATTGTTCAATATTAGGTTTGCTCATTGCTTCACCTGTTTCCCCTATAGGCGATTTTGTAAGTGATGCAGCAGGAAATATAGATTTCAAAGCTCCGCTAACGATGGTAGGAGCGTTAGCCGGAATAGCAATTGGTGCTAGCGTCCGTGAGTTCACAAAACTTAGTTGGAGAATCGTTGTCGTGGCGTTAGTTGTTATGGCGAGTACATTTATAGGGTCTGTGATCATTGCTCAGATTGTCCTTAACATCACAAATTAAATTTAAGAGGTTTACCATTTTACAGTCGATAAACCCACCCACTTTAAGAGAATACTATACCCTTTGGCGGAAACAGATTTCTTAACGCAATCTGCATCAAGAGGAGCGATAACTACTCCACCTATGCCCTTTCCCTTCACGGGGATAACAACCAATAAGTTCTGTATCGTAGTCGAGATGTGCAAAAATGGTGTTAAGCAGTCCAAGCAAAAATCCATAAAACGCACCTCGCAAAAGCGGGATTGTACCTTTTTTGCTCGAGTGCGTTTTTGTTATACCGTAACGCAATGGCCAGTTATTTTTATATAAAAGTTTATGGTGATTAAGTCTACTTTTGTAATTATCAACAGATTTAAGAAATGCCATATATATCGTATAGAGACGAGGGTTAGATGTTGGATTATCTATTTATATTTATATTAGCTTTAAATCTATTAGTTGGTATCCTCTTGGGAATGTCTAGCATAGGAGGGTTCCTTCTCCCATTAATTTATGTAGGTTTTTTACAGTTACCGTTAAGAGAATCATTGGCTTTAAGTTTTTTATCCTTCGCTATAGCAGGAATTATTGGGTCATATACTTATTGGAAATCCAAAAACATTGATATGAAATTAGCGATAATTATTAGTATCGGAAGCATTCCTGGTGCTTTCTTAGGTGTACAGCTAAATGTCATGACTCCCGATCATATTGCTACCCTAATATTGTATATATTTGTATTAATTTCAGGAGTTTCACTTTTATTCAATGGTAAAAATGATCAAGGCAGTACATCTACAACAAACATACTAGAAAAAAAATGGTTTGTTTTACTATTAGGCTTTACGACAGCGACAATTTGTGCGTTATCAGGAGCCGGAGGCCCAATTTTACTTGTGCCTTTATTAACAAAGCTAGGACTCAGTATCCGAGTTACTGTAGGTGTATGTTTATTTAATTCAGTCGTTATTGCTTTGCCATCAATGCTTGGTTATTTTCAATATGCGAATATGGAAACGTTAACCCCCCTAATCGTGGCTAGTGCAATAGGACAACTTGCAGGCATATTAACAGGATCGTATCTTTCAAACAAGGCAGAATTAAACCAATTACGTTTTTTCATTACATGGTTCACCATCCTAACAGCGACCTACATGATTATTACATTATTTATTTAGCCCAAGTTCATGCTTAAAAACCGAACACTCTTGTGATCACGGGGCTCGAACAGCTTGTTTGTTCAAGCCTCTCGCTATTGAAGTCGAGCCTTCCTAAAGTATAATCTGCTAAACTAAGCCCATCTAACAAGCCGGGGTTTTTCCATCCAGCGCACTTCAATCCTTAGATTTTAAAGATGTACCCTTTTTAACATACAACTATATCTTTCTTTGGGGTATTTTTCACTGTCAAAAGTACGTAATTCAATGCGTGTTCTTGCACGTGATCTAAGATGAATTTCGTTTTCCCCACCAGACTTCAAATTTTGTATCCTTCACTATTGAAGTCCATTCAAGCATGTCCCCTTTTTTAATATATTGACTTTTCCATTTTATTTTTCTATACTTAAATTTATTAGGAAATGGATACGTTCATTCGGTTCATTTTTCTTCCAAAAGTGTATCGGTTGCTCAACCTCTGTTTACCGGAGGCTTTTGAAGCCGTAGATGAAGAAGTGATTCTTCTATCTACGGCTCTTTTTTGTTGCAAATCTATTCAAAGTATATTGTCTGCGATGAAATGGGGTGCTAACAGAGCTGTGAAACAATTTTAGATCTATTGCTGAATATGAAAGCCCTTTCAAAAGAACATACGTGCAGTTTTTTGATTATGGGTAGGCAAAAATCTAATAAATTTTCCAACGCAATATTCTAGTTTTAGATGACCCAACGAATGCCGAGAGCCTACAATTGAGGAGGAATTGTATTGAAACAGCAGACAACATTTCATTACCCCTGGTACAAAAAAGAGGATACCGATGCTTTTTTCGCTTTATTTCAAAATAACCTTGCCAATTTTGTTATAATTACGATTGCAATGCTTGGAATGGGGTTTACTACAGACATTGTTTTCGGACGAGTTATCCCGGGTGTAGCTGTAGCGGTACTGTTTGGTCATCTGTATTATGCCTACACTGCAACTCGTTTGGCAAAAAGAGAGCAAAGAACGGATGTAACGGCTCTATCTTACGGAATAAGTACGCCTGTAATGTTCATTTTCCTGTTTGGAGTCCTACTGCCGGCTATTACACTGACTGATGACCCAGAGCTGGCCTGGAGAATAGGAGTGGCTGCTGCCTTTATAAGTGGGCTAATTGAAGCTTTAGTTAGCCTTGTTGGAAGGTGGATTCAAAGAAATTTACCGCGAGCAGCAATGCTGGGTGCTATTAGTGGCGTAGCTTTAACATTTATCGCAGGTGAAATGCTATTTATGACAATGGAAATACCCGTAGCGGGACTTATAGCATTAGCCATTATCATCGTAGGTGTTATTGGAAAAGTAACCATGCCATTTAGGATCCCGGCTTCCTTATTTGCCATAATTATCGGTACAATTTTGGCATATGCTTTTGGACCAGCCAATATTGGTCAAATTACGGACGGACTAGCTTATGTGGGATTTTATCCATTTTTACCAACTTTAGCAGCTTTTGAAGGGATGACTTATCTTTTTGGAGCTATGATTGGCATATTCGCGGTTGTCCTTCCTATCACCATCTATAATGCTATAGAAACGATGAACAACGTGGAAGCAATGGAAGCAGCAGGTGATAAGTATGATGTTCGGGAATGTCAGGCTGTTGATGGGGCAGGAGCAATGTTGGGGGCTGTTTTTGGGGGAGCATTTCCGACCACCGTCCTTCTTGCCACAGTTGGAGCCAAGCATATGGGAGCAGGTCGTGGCTATAGCATATTAAACGCAATAGTATACACACTTACAGCCATGTTTGGTTTAATCGCTGCAGTCTCGGAAATTATCCCTGTAGCCGTAATAGCACCTGTTCTTGTTTATGTGGGTGCTTCCATGGTGTCAACGGCATTTGAATCGAGTGCATCAAAATACTATCCGGCTGTCGTTATAGCTATGCTTCCATATTTTTCAAATTACTTAATGACTCGGTTTGATGATGATGCTCCTGAAATAGTGGCAGATATCTCCACAGGTATCGTTCCCCTGGGTGACGGAGCCATGTTCACAGCCTTGATTTTTGGAGCTATTACCGTCTTTATCATTGATGGTGATTTTAAAAGGGCAACTGTCTTTGCCTGCACAGGATCCGTTTTCTCCTTTTTCGGACTCATGCACGCTCCGGAGTTAGCGTTCAATGCATCTCCTGATTTTGCCATCGGTTACTTAATAGTGGGACTTTTCTTCTTTTATCAAGCTATTAAAGATGTGAAAGTGGGGAAAATCCAAGAATTGGATCAATAAGAAAAATCAATTGGAGGGGTCTTAATGTCAAAAACACTTATTAAGAATGCTGAAATTGTAACGGTAAATGAGGAAAACGAGATTTTTTATGGCGATTTATTAATTGATAATGATCGGATTAGCCAAATCGATTCGCATATCCAGGACATAGACGTAGATAAAGTGATTGATGCAAGACATAAAACCGTCATTCCCGGTTTTATTCACACCCATATTCATTTATGTCAGACGCTATTCCGAGGACAAGGAGACGATTTGGAGTTACTTGATTGGCTGGAAAAACGGATTTGGCCATTGGAAGCATCTCATGACGAAGAATCCAGTTATTATTCAGCCATGTTAGGTATTGGAGAACTTATAAGAAGTGGGACAACGTCAGTCGTTGATATGGAAACGGTTCACCATGCCGACTCAGCTTTTCAAGCAATCGCGACGAGCGGTATAAGAGCATTAAGCGGAAAAGTCATGATGGATTATGGTGATGAAGTCCCTTTACTGCTACAGGAAAATACAGACACTTCAATTCAAGAAAGTGTGGATTTATTAGAAAAGTGGCATGGTCACGACAGCGGAAGAATACAATATGCCTTCTCACCTCGCTTTGTCGTATCGTGCTCGGAAGATTTACTAACCGAGGTGAGAGACCTTTCCTCGCATTATAATGTTCACGTTCACTCTCACGCAGCAGAAAACACTGGAGAGATTGAAATCGTTGAAAATAGAACAGGAATGAGGAATGTTGTTTATTTAGATCACATTGGCCTAGCTAATGAACGTTTGATTTTAGCGCATTGTGTTTGGTTAAATGACGAAGAAAAATCAATTATTAAAGATAGAGGGGTTAAAGTCAGCCATTGCCCCGGTTCCAATCTGAAATTGGCTTCAGGGATTGCAGATGTGCCTGATATGTTGGATAAACAATTACAGGTTAGTTTAGGCGCGGATGGAGCCCCTTGCAATAACAATTTAAATATGTTGAATGAAATGAGGTTGGCAGCCACGATACAAAAGCCAAAACATGGTCCAACGTCCATGAATGCCCAAGCAGTTCTGCGAATGGCAACGATTGAAGGGGCAAAAGCGGTAGGAATGGAAAATGAAATCGGGAGTTTGGAAGTCGGGAAAAAAGCCGATTTATCAATTCTAGATTTAAATGATTTCCACGTATACCCATCCTTTGACGTTGATCCGGTTTCACGAATTGTATATTCGGCTACAAGTTCAGACATAGAGACGACGTTTATAAATGGCACGCCTGTTATGGAGGGTAGAGTAATGAAAACCATGGACAAAAATATTGTCCTAAAGGAATCCAACAAATCAATTGATCGATTGCTAAAAAGAGTCCCGACGATTCAATATAGTTAAATGATCGAAAATATTTTTATCAAACCATAAAACTTTAATTTTCTGAAAGCCATTGACAAAAAAAGTACATTCCATTACGATTTATCTAAACAATATTAAATTTTAAAAAAGGAATCAATTTCAAATTATATTTGTCATTGGTTTCTTGTAACCAGTTTGGTTTCGTATTCCTTCTGTTCTACGGAATAAATATGAACCGTAACTCTGGGTCAACTCTCTGTTTAGTGACCTATTGTTGCGGTTCTTTTTTATAATTAAAAATTCCCTTTCGTATAACCTCAATAATTGGTTTGAGGGTATCTACAGGAAACCGTAAATTTCCACACTACGAAAGAGGGCTTCTTCCTGGAGTCCTTTTTCGTTTTTTTATGTTTTTAGCCATATTAATGAAGGAGGATTTTTAATGAAGCGCATTCGATTTTTTGTAAATGGCAAACAAAAAACAGTTGATTGTCCACCTGCAAAACCGCTTCTTGATGTATTGCGGGAGGATTTAGGATTGACAGGCAGTAAAGAATGTTGCGGTAAAGGCGAATGTGGATCGTGTTCAGTTTTTATAGGGAATGAAGTAATATGCTCCTGCCTCGTGTTGGTTGGTCAGATTGAAAATGAAAGTGTTATCACTATTGAAGAAATCGGGCTTACGGAAAACATGGACATTGTTCAAGAAGCATTTATAGAAGAAGGTGCGACACAGTGCGGTTATTGTACGCCAGGGATCATCGTTGCGGCTAAATCTTTTTTAAACGATATTGACCACGTTCCAACGGTCAATGAAATAAAAACTGCTCTTGGAGGAAATCTATGTCGCTGTACCGGTTATCAGAAAATTATCTCAGCCATTCAATCAGCGGCCAGAAACAAATTCGCTATATCCGGTGAAACATAATGGCAACTGGTGAGGATAACAGCTTAACCGCACTTGTATTAGCCGCTGGCCGTTCTCAACGAATGGGCACATTAAAAGCTGCCCTTCCCTGGAACGGAACAACGTTAATCAATTATCAAATCAATCAACTCCAAAACACCTTAATAAGTGAACTTATCGTTGTGACAGGTTATAAGAGTGAAGAAGTTGCTGAGATGATTAAACCTTCTCATGTAAAAATAGTCCATAACCATCGATTTCATGAAGGGAAAACTTCATCGATCCGAAAAGGAGTCAAGTCTATAAGCCCTGATTCAAAAGGAATTTTAATAAGCGCAGTTGACCAACCGGTTCCAAAACATACCATAGACTTCATGATCACTCATTTCAATAAAACAAATGCTTCCATTGTTGTTCCTGTATATCAACAAAAGCGCGGACACCCAGTATTATTCAGTACGCAACTAAAACACGAGTTGTTAAAAATCAATGAAGAAACACAAGGGTTACGGAACATTTTTCGAAAGTATAATCGTGATGTGTCGCCAATAGAAGTCTCAGACCCTAATGTTTTACTTAACCTCAATACACCCATCGACTTTCTTCATATGAAAGGAGAGAGAAAATGATTAAAACATCTGAAATGCAGGTTGTCTCACCAAAATCATTGAATGAATGTTTATATTTGCTTAATGATCAAGAAAAGAACAACCGGCTTATCGCAGGAGGAACAGACGCGGTCGTTCGTATGAAGGATAAAAAATGGACACCTGATAGTTGGATTAACATCAAAAGCATGAACGAACTTAGGTATATACGTGAAGATCCAAGCGGCATACATGTGGGTCCACTAACAACACACACCGACATTGTTAAGTCGAAACTATTGCAAGAGAAAGCTGATGTACTCACATTTGCAGCAAAAGAGGTCGGCGCAACCCAAATGCAAAACATGGGGACGTTAGGCGGAAATATTGGAAACGCTTCGCCTACCGGTGATACTATACCAGCCCTCTACGTGTTGGATGCTCGCATTGAATTACGTTCACTTGACGAAACAAGAACAATTCCAATTGAAGAATTTTTTCTTGGTCCGGGAAAAACCGTTATGGAAGCGAACGAAATCATTACAAATATCATTATCCGTCCTCAAGAGAAAAACGAAATGGGCATTTTTGAAAAACTTGGCCCTCGCAAGGCTCAGTCCATTTCCATCGTAAATTTTGCAGCATCCATCAGCATGGATAAGCAAACAAACCATTGCACATCCGGCAGATTGGCTTTCGGTTCAGTTGCCCCGACCATTATCCGTGCAAAAAAGTGTGAGTCAGTGCTTACATTAGACCGCTTTGATAAGGATATTATTCAAAATATTGCTAAAATCGCCTGGAAAGAAGTTGCCCCAATTTCTGACGTCCGCGCTTCGGCAAATTACAGGAGAGACATGGCCAGTGCATTGTTGGAAAGAGGATTACTTCGATTAATGAAAAGGTGGGAAAACAAATGAGCATTAGTGAAAAAGCAAATATTCCCAAGGAACGTTTTAACGATAAATATCAATGGATAGGGAAAAAAATCCCCCGTATCGACGGTCCTGAAAAGGTAACCGGTGAACTAAAATACATGACGGATGAAAGTTACTCTAACATGGTATGGGGAAAAGTTCTTCGGGCAGAGTACCCCCACGCCAAAATTAAAAACATCAAAACGGAAAAAGCAGAATCATTACCCGGGGTGATTTGTGTATTAACGTATAAAGATATTCCGGGATTTAACGGTTTTGGTATTGTGACCCCTGATCAGCCCGTCCTTTGTGAAGATGTTGTTCGATGTACAGCAGATGCTGTCGCACTCGTGGCGGCAGAAACAAACGAAATTGCGGATGAAGCACTCAATCTTATTCAAGTTGATTATGAACCATTGAAAGTTGTCGCTGATGCTGAATATGCCATGACCGATGAAGCACCTTCCCTCCATCCCGACGGAAATATACACAGCCACGTTAAAATCAAAAACGGAGATGTCGATCAGGCATTTAAAAATGCTGACTACATTTTCGAAAATACCTATTATTCCCCGCGGCAAATGCACGCGTTTATAGAAACCGAAGGTGGTTGGGGTTTGGTTAAAGAAGACGGAACGTTAAAAATTCAATGCCCTGGCCAATATGCATACAGAGACAGACTACAAGTTTCTCGAGCGCTTGGTATGAATCCGGAAAGTATTCATGTTATTTCCAGCCCTAATGGCGGTGGTTTTGGCGGCAAAGATGAAATTACTGTGCAAATCTATCTTGCTTTATTAGCCCTGCATACCGAAGGGCGACCTGTGAAAATTCATTTATCTCGCGAAGAGTCGGTTACAGCCGGTATGAAAAGACATCCTTTTAAAGTTCAAGTGAAAACAGCTGCAAACAAAGACGGAACAATTACTGCCAATCAAGTAAGAGCTGTTGCAGATACAGGGGCGTTTGCTTCTTTAGGACCGGCCGTCATATCATTAGCGGTCGAACATGCTTGTGGCCCTTATAAAATACCTAATGTTGATGTTGAAGGGTTTTGCGTATATACCAATAACGGGATCGCCGGTGCATTCCGAGGCTTTGGTGTTAATCAAGTATGTGTTGGCATTGAAACACATATCGATATGATCGCCGAAAAAATCAATATGGACCCAATTGAAATCAGAAAGAAAAACGCCTACCGTCAAGGCGAAATTTCGAGCGTAGGACATGTCGTTAAATCCAGTGTCGGTACACATGAAACGCTTGAGAAGGCTCAAAATTGTGACCTATGGACGAATCGAAATACCTATAAAAACCAACCGAGTGAGCCATGGAAAAAAAGAGGGGTTGCTATCGCGACGTCTTTTCACGGTGTTGGAATGGGACTTGACACGCCGGATTATGGCGCCGCCTCTATCGAACTGTTACACGATGGTCGTTTGAAAGTGGGCGTCGGGCCTGAAGAAATAGGTACCGGCAATGGTACCGTGTATGCTCAAGTTTGTGCTGAAATGCTCCATTGCGACATCGCCGACGTCTCTGTTATCCAAGGCGATACGTCTGAGACATTAGATAGCGGCACCATTTCTGCCTCACGATCCACGTATACCGGTTCAAGGGCAATAGCCACTACAGCACCGCTCATGATTGAACTACTTACGGAAACAGCGAGTGAAATGCTTAATATTCCGGCAAAAGATATGGATATTGAAGACTGCAATGTGATCCATAAAAATGATCATTCAATCCTTCTTGCCTTCACTGAAATCCATGATTATTTGTCTGTAAACAGAAAATCTACAAAAGTAAGTAGCCAGTTTTATCTTCCGAAAGAAAAAGAAGAAATCAAAGGTTCCGGAGGAGCCCCTCATCATATTTACGGTTACCAGACAAACGTTGTCATGGTCGAAGTGGATACCTTAACCGGAGAAACCGACGTTTTGCGGGTAGTGTCAATTCCCGACTGCGGAAGGGTTATGAATTTACAAGGTCTTGAGGGGCAATCCGAAGGTGGCGCCATAATGGGGATCGGTTATACCTTATATGAAGATGTCATTATTGAAGAAGGGTACCATAAAACAAGTAATTTAGGCGATTACATCATCCCAACCATAAGGGAAACCCCGGAGATCGAAACCATTCCTGTCGAAGCTCCGGAACCATCAAACCCATTCGGTGCTAAAGGTATCGGAGAGGTTGTTATGATTCCAATAATCCCTGCCATCATGTCTGCCATTTATGATGCAACCGGCGCAAGGGTAAGGCACTTGCCAGCGACCCCGGAACGTATTTTCAATGCAATGAAATCTGCCACAAAGTCAGTTCCGATGTCTTCGAGGTGATTGCATTGCTCAGTAACCAATTATATGAAAAGTTATCCCATTCACTGAGACAACAGCTTGACGTTGCATTACTGACGATAACGGACCATCCTAATGATCATTATATAGGATCCAAATCACTGCTGTGGCCAGACGGACAAATATTTGATGAGAATAATTATTCATACTGTTTTTCTAATCAGCTCATTTCATGCTGTCTCCCTTTGTTATTGGAACAAAAAACAAAAACCGTCACTTTTGAATGGGAGACTGATAACGTGGACTGCTATGTCGAAGTCTATCCCAGCCCTTCTCATTTAATTGTTGCTGGCGCCGGGCATGTTTCTGAGCCTGTTGAACAACTTGGACGAATGTTAGGGTTTTATGTCACTGTCATTGATGATCGACCTTCTTTTGCAAATCGTGAAAAATTTCCGGAAGCTAATGAGGTCATCTGCATGTCATATCTTGATTTTTTCAGTTCGGTACACATTACACCTAAAACCTTTATTTTGCTTCTTACCCGCGGGCACAAGTTCGATGTCATAAGTTTACAAGAACTACTGAAAAGAGAGGAGAAACTTACACCCCAAGAGCGCACGAGATATATAGGAATGATTGGCAGCAGAAGACGGATCGCCGGTGTATTTGAACAGCTAAAAAGTGAATTTAACAATCATCATTTTAAAAATATATATTCACCTGTTGGATTGGACATCGGCGCACAGTCTCCTGCTGAAATTGCTATCAGTATTATGGCGGAAATATTAAAAGTTCAAAATGGATCTCCAGGCCATTCACATCGAGAGAAAATTAACTACGAAAAACTAAAATTTTATGAAAGGAATCGAAAATGAATCATATAGAGTTTTTCGAAACAGTTATGTCCCTCCGTGAGCAAGGACAACAAGCGGCTATCGCTACCATCATTCGAGTAAAAGGCTCCACCCCGCGAAAAACAGGGACAAAAATGATCATTTATCCCGATTATAAACTATATGGAACAATTGGAGGTGGTTGCGGTGAAGGCGAAGTGATCGAAAAAGCAATTCATGTGATCAAAACAGGTCGTCCCCAACAGCACAAAGTAGACCTTACGGAAGGACTTTTCTATGAAGATGGGGGGATTTGCGGCGGTATTATGGATGTATTTATTGAACCGATACTTTCGATTAAATCTATCTCCATGAAATGAACCAAACAACATTTAAGAGGGTGAACAAAAAGTGAGCTCAAACTTAGAAACTCCAATTAAAAAAAGCAAACCACCGAAAGGCAATAAAATTGAACAATACTTTGGTTTTAATGAAAAAAATACTAATTTCAAAACAGAAACCATTGGTGGACTCACAACCTTTATGGCCATGTCTTATATATTGTTCGTTAACACGGCTATTCTAAGCGATGCAGGAATGGATGAAGGAGCTGTGTTTGTTGCTACCGGGCTAACAGCAGCTATTTCGTGTATTATTATGGCGTTGTGGGCCAACTATCCGATCGGCTTAGCTCCCGGGATGGGATTAAACGCTTTTTTTGCATATACGGTCGTAATAGGTATGGGCATCCCATGGGAAACTGCTCTTTCCGGGATGCTGGTAGCGGGAGTTATCTTCTTGGCCTTAACCTTAACCGGTTTAAGAGAGAAAGTTATTGATGCTATCCCCCCTCAACTAAAAGATGCTACCGTAGCAGGCATCGGAATATATATCGCCTTTATAGGATTACAGAATGCAGGTGTTGTAGCCGGAGATGAAGAGACGTTGGTAACACTTAGTTCCATTACTTCACCCGCCACTTTACTGGCTATGTTCGGCCTGATAGTAACGGCTATAATGCTCGTACGTGGTGTTAATGCCGCTATCTTTTTTGGAATGATCATTACATCTCTTGTTGGAGTAATCACTGGATTGATCCCTATCCCTTCTCAAGTGATTTCTACCCTACCGAGTTTGGCTCCTACTTTTGGAGTTGCGATTGCCGAATTGCCAAATATTCTTCAACCGGAAATATTCACGGTGGTTTTCACTGTACTATTTGTGAACTTCTTTGATGCAACAGGCACAATAATCGCAGTTGCTAAAAAAGCAGGATTCTTGAAAGATGATAAATTGCCCAGGGCCAAACAAGCATTGGGAGCAGACGCTATCGCGTCAGTTGTTGGATCTATTCTGGGAACATCCAACACTAATTCTTATATTGAATCTGCTTCCGGTGTTGCGGCGGGTGCCCGCACGGGATTTGCTTCTTTAATAACGGCCCTTTGCTTTTTCCTATTCTTGTTCCTGTCCCCGCTTTTGGAAGTTGTTACTAATTCTGTAACAGCTCCTGCATTAATTATTGTTGGGGTTTTAATGGCATCTTCTTTAGGATCTATTAAATGGGACCAAATGGAATATGCCATACCTGCTTTTATCACAGCCATTGCAATGCCGTTGACTTACAGTATTGCCAATGGGATTGCCTTAGGCTTTATCGCTTACCCAATCTTAAAAATTGTTAAAGGAGAATACAAAGATCTTCATCCTATCATGTACCTGTTGCTAATTACTTTTATCGCATATTTTATTTGGTTAGCTTAGACAAGCCGTATTTCCACAAAATCAAGGTGTTTTCAGACGACCATGGATCATGCACAGGGAAAATACCCCTGTGCATTTTATCGATTTTCGTTCATTAACTGACAGTCACTTGTTTCTCAACGGGGTTAACAATTGTCCCCGTTTGCCCTTGCAAGGCCTCTTCTGCCTTATCCAACGCACAGATGATGGAGGTGCCGCCTGTTTTGGCGAAAGACAGTGCAGCCTCAACTTTTGGTCCCATGCTTCCTTTACTAAAGTGTCCTTCTTCGATATATTTTTCCAATTCATCAACAGTAAGATTTTCTAACGCCTTCTCATCGGCTTTTCCGTAGTTTACATAAACATGGTCAATATCCGTTAAAACCATAAATACATCCGCTTCGATCTCTTCTGCCAGCTTACATCCGCTGCGGTCTTTATCAATAACAGCCTCGATCCCTACATCGGCATCCGTGCTTTTGCATATGACCGGTATTCCCCCTCCACCACCGGCAATGACTATGTTACCGTTTTCGGACAACTCCCGAATCGTGTCAGCTCCCAAAATGCGTAGCGGTTTCGGCGAGGGGACTACTCTTCGCCATCCCCGATTGGCATCCTTTTTCATCTTCCAACGGTTGGAGACTTGTAATTGTTTGGCTTCCTCTTCTGTATAAAAAGTACCAACCGGTTTACTCGGATCGAGATAATCTTCATCTTCGCTAGATACCTGCACCCTTGTCATCATACTAACGACGGAGACAGTTAGATGATTTTGTTTCAACTCATTTAAGAGCGATTGTTCAATCATGTACCCGATAAACCCTTGCGTTTGTGCATTAAGCACATCTAACGGGAACGGGGGCACAACATTTTGTGCCTCTTCGTTTTGTTGTAATAACCTACCGACTTGCGGACCATTTCCGTGTGTTATCACTAACCGATAGCCCTGTTTCACCAATAGACTTAAAAATTTGCAACTCTTCTTTATATTGTTTAATTGATTGATATAGGTTGGCTCTTCATCGGCTTGCTGAATAGCATTGCCCCCCAGTGCAACAACAACCGTTTTACTCATATCTATCTTTCACCCCTTTACTCTTTTGGCCCCTAACAACATACCTATTAATGTATCCATGCCTGATGTGTATCCAATCTTTTTCATCTCATGAACGGCAGCCAAGCATTCGAATTTTGACTCTTTTATAAGGCTTTTGCACATATTGATGACGTGTGAATGATATTTTTTCTCTGCGGCATACCACAAATATTCATAGCCGATATTTGTCGTCCGGTTGTGCCCTTTTTCTTGCAGGTAGGATTTCAATTGTTCGAGAAATATTGCATTCGAATAGCCAAGGGCGTCCATTGCAGCGCATGTCCCGACGAGGAGGTCGTCCCCGCTAGGCGTCAATCCTTGCCCTCTTCCGATCCAAAAATTAAACATGGTGTCTGGGTCCGTATATTTATTTTCAAATGCCATTGCTTCCAATTCGTGTAGTTTTTTTAGCATTGGATCGACCATATCGCTTGAAGAAGATTGAAGCATATCATGTAGAATGGCTTCTTTATTTATCTCAGTGAAGCCAAGCTGTCCTCTTTCTTCAAATAGACTGGATATTAAATGATCTATATTATTGGTCACGTTTTCTCGCTCATAGCTATAAGCCGGCATTGTATGATCTGTTACTTGCACTTGGTGCATCCAAAGGCGCGCCTCTTGAAAAATAAATTGGTTCGTATTGAAGCGAACAGGTTGCCCACTGTATATTTTCTTTAGGAGGTGATTCAGCTCCCATGGTTCAATCCCGATACTAAAGGGGGCCAATCCTTCATCCACGCTACCGACATGGACGAGGCGATCCCCGAATTGCAAATTAAGGCTATTGTTAAAAACGCTGTGCACCTTCCCGTCGACTTGCTTTTCAATCAATGAGCAGGCGTCAGCACTGGCGACAAGAGCTGATGTTTCCATCATTATTCGTCAGCTGAAACGCCGTATCGTTCAGCAAGCGCTTCCAATGCCTTTTCAAAGCATGCAATCGGCACTCGTACCGTCCCGGCCCCTATTTGTCCGACGCCTGCATTTTTGTGCGCCATCCCTGTATTAATCACCGGCGTAATCCCGGTTTCCACAACTTTACGAATGTCAATGCCTAGGGGCGCTCCTTTGAAATCCCAAGAAGGAATCGGGAAAATCGGATGATGATCAATGCAAATTTCCTGCATTTCTTCCGTCGTAGCCACGGCGTCGTCAAAACCGCCCGCTCCGACGAACCGCATCACAGCCGGTGCAGCGATTACAGCCATCCCGCCCACGCCAAATGCTTCTACAATCGCGCTGTCACCCATATCCGGGCTGGCATCTTCCGAGGAAAATCCGCTAAAGTACAGACCATCAGGTGTGTTAACCGGCGCTGTAAACCATTGATCACCCATCCCACTTACTTTGATGCCAAATTCATATCCGTTTCGGCTCAAAGCAGTTACAACACTGCCCGCTTCCACGCTTCGTGCCGCGTCCATCACTGCTTTACAAGAAGCCATCATAATATTAAGGAAAAACTGATCGGTATCGGCCAAAAATTGCGTAACTTCTTGGACTTCTTTTTCCGGCAAACCTACTTGCAGCAAGTACGGAACAATCTCTTTTAAAAATAAAGCAGAAGCAGCGATGTTTCGTTGATGAAATTCATCACCCATAGCGATCGCTTTAGCAGCAAGAACGTTTACATTTATACCGCCATCTATTTGTCGGAGCGCCCGAGACAATGTTGGGTGCAACACATCTTTCATCCATTGCAAGCGATCGATAACCTCTTTGTTGTAAGCCCCAAAACGCAACACTTTGCCAATGCCTTCATTTAAGTTACAGTAGGCATGATTTCCGTCCATTCGGTTTTCAACGACAAGGACCGGCATATTGGCAGAAGTTATCCCCCCATCGGTCCGACTGCATCAACAGCGTGACACGAAAGAAATTCGATTTCCCCTCCGGCCAACATTTTTTCAGCCTCTTCGTTATCGTCCGCCCACCCTTCAAACAAAGCAGCTCCGATACAGGATCCTTGCATTGGGTTTGTCATATCATCCCATTGAAGCGGAGGACCGGCATGTAACAACACTTTTTTATTTAAATCAGATATAACATCTTTTGCCAGTTTAACATCGACCAAAAATGGTTGGGCTGCTTTTACTTTGTTAATCACTGCTTCATTTGCTTCAGCAATCGTCTGATAGCTCATCTTTTAACTCCTTATTTCTAAAATTTAACGAGGAAAAGGTGCTTCAGCATTATTTCAGTTTTGCCAACAATGATGCTAGACGCTGATTCCCTCCTGCTACAGGCGCCCAATTAAATTGCACGACTTCTCCCTTTTGTTCATGGACGGTTTCAGCAAAACTTTGTAACCCAATATTTACAATCCGCGGTTTTTCTGAAATTAATTTCTCTGCAGGTGTGGAATCAACAGTCACTGCCGTTTCTTCATCACTCGGAGACAAGCTGGATTCTAATTCTTCCATTATTGTTATCGCCAATTGTATTGCAGCGGCATTGCTGTTTCTCACAAGCACGCCGGCGTTTTCCAACTTTTTGACTTGCTCTTCATATACTTGCGGATCTTTGTGGGTCCCTGTTACAGAAGCAATAAAAATAATGGCTTTTCCTTGCTCTTGAGCTTTGATCTTTTCTTCTTCGATTACATCTGCGAATACACCAGCCATATCTACATGTCCACCGTATCCGATAACATTATCCAGCAAAATGATAGCTGTCTCGGGCTCACTTGCAGCTTTTTTTACTTTTTCAATTCTCATCGTCGGGTCGATCATCGGATGGGGGCGATTTTTCGTGAACGTATCATCACCCAAATCCACAATTTCACTGCCATTGTCTTGGAACATGATGCCATTTGCATGATTGCCGTCATCTTCCAACCGGGATTCATCACGCAAGATCATCGCTGCTTCCAAAGCCAACGTTCCACCACAGAAATACCCTTTTAACTGACGTTGGCCTGGCTCGGCTTTCACTCGCCCGATTTCCGATTGAACATCCTCGTTTAAAGATTGATTCGCCAGTTCCACTGCTTTTAAAGCTGCCTGCTCTAGCGTCCATGTGTAATGTACATTGTCATGGTCTTCCGCCGGTTTTTCTCCCATGAAAAGAGCAACAACTGGTTTAGCAAGTGTTGTAAACATTTTAACGACTTTATCTCGCACTTCGGGGGCGGGTGGTTTTGAAACATAGACGAGCACTTCAGTATGTGGATCTTGTGCAAGCAAATTCAAACCGTCAATGGTTGTAATTGCTCCAACTTCAGAAGACAAGTCCCTTCCTCCGGTCCCGATCGCGTGTGTCAGCCCTCCACCGGTACGGGAGATAATACTGGTAATCTCCTGAATCCCTGTGCCTGATGCCCCGACAACGCCGATATTTCCCGGATTGACCACATTTGCGAATGCAATCGGAATATCACTGAAAATTCCCGTTCCGCAATCGGGACCCATTACGATAAGTCCACGCTCGTGCGCTTTTTGTTTTAATCGAACTTCATCATCGATTCCTACATTATCGCTAAATATAAAAACATTTAATCCTTCATCGAGCGCTTTATCTGCTTCTTCGGCCACATATTCTCCTGCAATGGATAGCACTGCTAAATTGGCATTCGGCAGTTTCTTTATTGATGTATCCCAGCTGCGTGCATGCGGTATCATGATCTTGCTCGATTGTGCTCGCTGATTTTTCAAGTAGTCATCAATTTCAGTAATGATGACGCTCTTAACTTTTTTATTGTCAATATCCATTACAATACATAGGTCATTCGGATCTGCGGTACCAAGTTCTTCTGTATATAATCCAGCACCTTTGAAAATATCTTTGTTTGCCGGCGTCCCCATCATCACGGATATTTGATTCACATCGGATCTGGTGTTTAATTGCTCCGACAACAGCATTAAGTTCACCGAATCCTGATATAAATTTTTCTTAATGACTGTATAAAGCATTGTTTTCTCTCCCATGATCTTCGATTAATCTTTATGTTTGTTATCAAAGTCCGGCTTTTTTCCAAACTTCAAAGGGATATTGTTTCACATGTCTTGGTTTCACCGTTTTAAAAGAAATATCCCTATTTTCGTTTCGTTTAGCTACTTGCTCATAAATATACGGCGAAGCCAAGTCGTATGCAGCAGCTTCTTCGAGGGAATAGGCGACATAAACATTCTTAATATCCGCTAAATAAATGGCTCCCAGACACATTGGACAGGGCTCTCCGCTGGCATACAGGTCACACCCGGCCAAACTTTCGCTCTGAAGCTTCTTTGCCGCTTCCCTTATCGCAAGGAGTTCTGCGTGAGCCGTTGGATCGTTTCCACTTCTAGCCTCATTGGCTTCCTCACTAATGATTTCCCCATTTTTTACGATGACTGCCCCAAATGGTGTATTGCCATGCTCGACTGTATCGCATGCTAAACGTATGACTACTTCCATAAATTTTTCTTGCAAACATTTCAACCTCCCTATTTGCCGCCTATATATAATGTAAGTGTTTTCTCTCTATATTTCATTGTTCATATAAACTAAAAAATCATTGATTTTTTATTCAACTTTAACGTTAGAAACCTTGGCTTTTCGGCAGGCTTGTGAAAGCATTGCAAAAAAGCTCCCTTGTCATTAGGGAGCTTTTTCTTACCTTCATTTCACGTATCATTAAAAGCAACGTTTTTTATAGTTTTGCATCTCGATTGCAATCTTTGGAATACACATAGGAAAACGGTTCTCTGCCTACACCATAGCATGCTTGCAGGACGTAGGGGCCGAACCAAATGTAATCATCCTTTTTGACAGGAATCCATTCATTGTCTAAATTATACATCCCCTCACCCGATAATAAGAAAGCACCATGCTCCTGTACATGTGTTTCAATAAACGGGTGGCTTCCTGCCGGATCAAACGTTAAAATATGAAAATTCATATCAAAAACGACATCTGTAGGCAATAGATCTTTCAAGCGGACATTTTCCATATCTTGATAGATCTCACCTTTGATTTCATTCGCGTGCCCGGAGACTACCCACGGCTCGCCATAACCGTCAAGCGGTTCATATTTTTGCTTGTAAAGCGCCAAACGCGCATCCTCGCTTTGCATATTCTCTAAATACATCTTTTTACCCGGCGGGCAATACAAATAGCCGCTTTCAGTTAGCGTAAAAGCCTCGTCGTCCGTATGGGCTTTTATTTTCCCCTCTATCACATAAACAAATGTCTCGACGCCTTCTTCTCCGAATCCCCGCGTATTTTTTCCGCCTTCATGCATGGTGACTTTATAGTCAACGAAACTCGCGCCCAGCTTCGGAGAAGCTAAAATCGAAATCTCGCAGTTTTCAAATCCCGGGATTACATTGTCTACCAGCCCTTGCGGCGGAATAAGTGCGAATTTTCCCGGTCTTATTATCGCTCGGCTAGATAGTAAATCTGATGGATAACTCATGGTTAACCCCACTTTCCTTGTTTATTTCGATACGGCTTTTTTGGTTAGGTATGAAAGTATAAATCAACTTTCTTACCTACATAAGTGCAACTAAGGCTTTCGCCATAAAAGCTTGGCGAAAAGCCGAGTTTTCTAATTTAACGACAATTCTTTTGTATACCCCAGATCATAAATGGCGCCTGTCAATGCTTTTATGCCTTCGACCAAATCTTTCGGCTTCGTATATTCTTGCGGGTTATGACTGATGCCGTCCCGACTGGGGACAAAGAGCATAGCCGTTGGTATGTTTTGTGCAAAAACTTGCGCATCATGGCCCGCGCCGCTATGCATAAGCTTGTACAATAATTGCTGATTGTCGCATTGCTGTTTAATAATATCGACTACTGCCGGATCCATCGGCACCGGAGGTTCATCCATCCACATGTCAATATCGATCTCTACGCCGATATGGCTTGCCGTTGTTCGTAAGTTTGCCGTCATTTCATCCGTGAAATCTTGGAGTTCTTTTTCATTGATATGCCTTGCATCAATCGAGAAAATAACTTTTCCCGACACAACGTTGACGGTGCCCGGTTGGGCTTGTATCTCCCCAACCGTTGCTACAAGTGGGTCGCCATAAGACAACGCGAGATCATTTACGCCATAGATCATACGGGCCGCTGCGTTCATCGCATCCCTTCGATATCCCATTGGGGTTGTTCCGGCGTGATTGGCTTGACCGGTAACCTCAACGATGAATCGGCGTTGCCCAACGATATGCTGGACGATACCGATCGGAATTTCTTCGGTTTCCAAGACATTGCCTTGTTCAATGTGCAGTTCAATAAATGCTTTTAGATCATCACGCACGTTTTCCCGGTTTTTTTTATATCCGAAGCCCGCTTTATTCATCGCTTCTTCAAATGATTCACCATTGGCGTCTTTTATTCCTTTTATATCCTCTTGCTTGGCCTGACCGGCGATATATTTGGAACCCCACATACTATAAGGGAAACGGCTACCTTCTTCTTCTGCCATGGAAACTACTTCGATGTTGCGAACCGGTTGTCCATATGTCTGTTGTAAATGTTTTAAAGCGAAAAAGCCAGCAATAACACCTAGCTGCCCGTCATAATAACCGCCATTTTTCACGGTGTCGATATGAGAGCCGGTTAAAATCGTCTCGTTCGTATACTCGGTCCCATTGAGTCGGGCAAATAAATTTCCAACTTCATCAAATTCGGTATGGAACCCTTCATCTTCGAACAATTTCTTTAATGCAAGTTGCGCTTCCAACCATGTTTCACTGTATACAAGTCTTGTAACCCCGCCATTCTCGCTGTCTTTTCCAAACTGGGCGAGCCAATTAATTTTTTCCACGATGTCTTGTGCCCATTGAACATCCATCCTTTACAGCTCCTTCTACATTAAGCTTCATTTTTAACGAGAGGGTTGCCCGGACAGCTCACAAATGATTGATAGATCGTCACTCGTCTTCTGCACGAGCCGCCTTTGACTGTGCAAACTCGCGTAAGGCGGGGTGGCGATCAAATAGCCTGTGTACGGAATCATTGCTAACGCTTTCATCATCTCCGGCCAATTGATCGTTCCATCGAATGTATTTACGAAATCCTTGATCGATGGTTTATAATCTTTCACATGCATTACCACGATCCGATCGCCCAAAAGAGAAATGAAATGTTCCGGATGTCCCATAACCATGGCATTTCCGTTGTCAAAATATGCCTGGACGGACGGATGATTAATGTCTTTCAGAAAATGGGTAAATTCCAATGGGCTCGGTAAAAATTTATTGCAAACATTCTCGATGGCGATCGTTATCCCGGAAGAAGCCGCTTCCTCCCCCAAACGATATAAGGAATCTTTCGCCCGCTCATAAGCATCTTCATACGGTTCATCAGGGGTGACAACACCCGGTACGACTTGAATGATCGGCACTTCCATCTCTACCGCCAATTGTATCATCCGAGACGCAATGTCTTCCCCTTGCTTGCGTACCGCACGGTCACCGGAAGCAAGCGAATAAACGTTAAACAAGCCGGTCGATAATGTCGGTATATCAATCCCATGAGCGTTCGCTCGCCGCACGATATTTCTTGCCTCAGACGGCGTCGTCCGGAGCGTTAAGTCGCCTTGATCTTCCCTTACATTTAGTTCCACTCCTGAAAACCCGGCTTCCCCAGCCTCTTTCAGAAACGTTTCCGTGCTCCATTCCGGAATGAAAACAGCATCACTAAGCCCCTTCTTCATTATATCCCCCCTTAATAATTACTGATAAATATGATAATCTTTATGATTTAACAGCTGCTTTTTCCTCGGCTGCATAGGTTCCCAAAGCGGCTTGTACAGCCTCGCCGCGGTTTACCGTCACACCATGTTGAATCATAACCGCCTCAAACGCCCCGAGCGTGTGGAGGATATTAGTTTTTCGGCAACTGTTCCCCATATTTCCGATTCTCATTACTCTCCCCTTAAAAGGTCCGAAGGAGCCGGCAATTTCAATCCCGAATTCGTTCAACAACGTAGAACGAACATTTGCCTCGTCCACGTCTTCAGGCGCATTGATCAAGGTCACGACCGGCATTTTATGTTCGCCGTTCCCTCGTAACTCGACACCCATGGCTTCAAGACCGGCGACCAGTGCTTTGCCATGTAGGTGATGACGCTTAATGCGCGCTTCAAGGCCTTCTTCCTGAATGATACGCAAGCCTTCACGCAAACCGTACAGCATTGAGGTTGCTAACGTATGGTGATTTAGTCTGTTCCCTGACGTCCAATAATCCTGAATTTGACTCAAATCCAAATAATTGCTTTGGATTTGACGGCTATTTTCCGAATCAGGAGACAATCCGCGCTCAATTTTCTTGCGTTCCAGTAAAATATTTTCAACCCGTTCATTGTAAGTGATCGGCGCCATCCCAGATGGCACGGCAAGACATTTTTGCGTCCCGGTAATCGCGGCATCAATGTTCCATTCATCTGTTTTAAATTCAACCCCGCCTATGGTCGCGACACCATCAACAACAAACAGACTGCCGTTTTCCCGACAAAAGGCACCGATTTCTTTTAACGGTTGCATCTGCCCGGTAGATGTTTCACCATGGACTATTGCAACAATTTTCGGATTGATCGCTTTTATTTTTGCTTTGACTTCCTCGGGAGCGAACACTTCGCCCCACGCTTTTTCCATCGTGTGCACTTCGGCATCGCAACGACTCGCAATTTCAGCAATCAGATAGCCGAACCGTCCGTAAATCGGCACGAGCACTTTATCTCCGGGCTCAATGATGCTGCACAGGACCGCTTCAATGCCGGATCTGGATGTCCCGTTGATCGGGAATGCCCGCCGATTTTCCGTTTGAAATAAGTAACGGAGCAGATCAACCGTTTCATCCATAATATTTAAGAATTCCGGATCAAATTGCCCGATCACCGGCGTTGATAAAGCTCGAAGGACACGCGGATCGGCTTCTACCGGCCCCGGCGTCATAATCGTGCGTAATGGTGTTGTCAAATCAGTATAAGTCACGATAAAATCTCCCTTCTTCTGTAAATAAGCTCATTCCAAGAAAAACGATTCGCTTCTTGTTTATAATATAAAGATTTTTTCGTCTAAGGTCATTGTTAAAAGAAGCTGAAAAATGTTTCGTTTATTGTTTATTTTATATAATTGCACATAAAAATGTTCGATCAAAAAAAGATCCGCATCCAACGGATCTTCGATTAAACGTTCACTTTATCAAAGCTCGGCTTTCACAGCTTCCAGCGCCGCGTTGTAATCAGGATAATGTGTCATTTCCGGGACATATTCTACGTATGTAACAATATCGTCAGCGTTGACAACAAACACAGCCCTGCATTCTAAACGCTTTTCTTTGATATATGTGCCATACGCTTTTCCAAATGACATTTCACGATGATCGGACAGCGTCAATACACGGTCAATGTCTTGCGCCCCGCACCACCTTTTTTGAGCAAACGGCAAATCCGCACTGATCGTAAGCACCTCGACGTTACTGCCAAATGCCGAGGCTTCCTCGTTGAAGCGCCGAGTTTCCTGATCACACGTCGGGGTATCCAATGAGGGTACCGTTGCTATTAGGCGGATCTTTCCCTTTGTGTCTGAAAGTGTATGTTCCGATTGATCTGTCATCAGAACGGTAAAATCAGGTGCTTCATCCTCGGGTCGGATTTCAGGTCCAATGAGCGTCACCGGGTTCCCTTTCATCGTTACGGCATTTTCACGTTCTTGTAGCATAATTACGCCTCCCTTTTTTATGGTTTCCCCCGTCTTGGCATCTGTCACATTTCCGGAGACAACGTTTTCCCTCTCGGCTGCCCGACAATACCTTCTTCAATATCATAGATCACATGTCCCCGAAGGATCGTTTTCGTGACACGACACCCTATCGTCCTCCCGGTATACGCACTAAATTTATTTTTGTAATAAAGGTCTTTTTCATGAAGCGTGTAGGATTGATTTGGATTAAGCAAAAAGATATCTGCATCTTTGGATACTGCGATTTCGCCTTTGTTCGGAATTTGAAATCGCGCGGCCGGGACGCCGGCAATCAACGCTGCAAATCGCTCGATTGGCATTTTCCGCTGTTTAACAGCTAAATCAAACATAATGTCCACGTTGTTTTGGCAACCGCTAATCCCTCCCCATGCCTCAAACATATCCTTTCCTTCTTTTAAATCCGGCGTACAGGGAGAATGATCGGACGTCAGCCAGTCGATCTTCCCGTCGAGCAACGCCTTCCATAGTTTCTCTTGCTCCTCTGCCTCTCTTAACGGCGGCGAACATTTAGCTTTCGGACCAATTTCGGCGAGGTCATCAGCATTAAGTGCAAAATAATGCGTACAAGATTCAAGCGTTACATCCACGCCATTCCGACGCGCGTTCAAAATCGCGTCAACGGCATCGGCACTGCTAATATGGACAAAGTGCAATCGACACCCCGTCTCTTTAGCAAACAACAACGTTCGTTGAACAGCTTCTACCTCTGTAACGACCGGACGTGTTTCCACATAGTCTCTCGCGGTCGTTTTCCCCTGACGGATTTTTTCTTCCGCGAGTTTATCGGTAATAGAGGCGTTTTCGGCGTGGATACATAGGATTTGATCCAATGTCGCTAAATGTTTCATCCCTTCATAGAGCGTGTAATCATCAACGTTTGCGAAATCTCCTTCCATCCCGGACCCACACGAAGCGATAAAACATTTGAATGCAAAAACACCGGCATCGTTTAAATCCTTTAGATCGTCCATATTATCCGGAACAAGTCCACCGTAAAATCCATAATCGACGTAGTTTTGGTTTTTAGCAGCTTCCAGTTTGAGTTCCAGAGCCTCTTGATTGGTAGTCGCGGGTAGCGCGTTCAGAGGCATCTCTACATAACTTGTGGTCCCACCTGCCGCAAGTGCTTTTGAGCCCGTTTCAAACCCTTCCCACGCCGTACGTCCCGGTTCCGAGATATGAACATGAGTATCGATCATTCCGGGCAGCACATACTGTCCGGAAGCATCAATGACCTCTTTTGATTGCTCTTCTATATGTTCAGCAATACAAGTTATTTTCTCATCTTTTATTCCGATATCTACGCGACGGACACCACTGCTCAAAACGACATGCCCGCCTTTAATGACTACATCATACGCCACTTGTCTATTCTCCTTTCTACATGCCGAAAAACTTATATAACGCTACATTATCTATTAAATCGACCAAAATCATTATATCATTTAACTAAAATTTATAAATATTTTTGTTCAAAATGTTTGGTTTTTTCATTATCAAATGTTCTAATAACTTTAGAAAACTTATTCCGCACATCATTGAAATTTTATAGTCATTTTTGACAATATAGATTATAATATTTAGCCAATGATTATAATGACAGACTTATTTGACAGCGCTATCATAATGGACATATTTACACTCTAGTGTATATCTTTTTAAGGAGGTCAGGTGTACTATGACGCAACAAACCCTTAACGACATTAACGACATGTCACGTGAAATTTTCATCGGTACCCTTGGTAAGATTTATGAGCATTCCCCTTGGGTCGCCGAACGTTCTTTAACCTCACGTCCGTTTTCATCATTGGATGATCTTCACGAAACGATGAAAAAAACTGTCCAGTCAGCAAATAAAAAAGAAAAACTTACGCTATTGCGTGCCCATCCGGATTTGGCCGGGCGAGTGGAACTAACAACATCCTCACAAAAAGAGCAATCTGGGGCGGGTTTGGATCAACTTTCTCAAGAGGAGTATGAAAATTTTCTTGCATTGAATCGCAGATACACCGAAAAGTTCAATTTCCCGTTCATCATGGCTGTAAAAGGACACTCCAAGGACAGTATTTATCATTCCATGATGGAAAGAGTTGAAAACGATTACGACAGGGAATATGAAACAGCTCTAAATGAAATCTACAAAATTGCACGTTTTCGTTTGGAAGATGCAATCAAACCCTAGAGGCGGATGTGAGAAATATGACCAGTAGAGAGTGATTTATTACGATAAAAATAATCATTTTTAACAATATAGATTATAAAATTTAGCCAATGGTTATAATGACAGACTTATTTGACAGCGCTATCATAATGGACATATTTACATACTGTTGTTTATCTTTTTAAGGAGGTGACGGAAATCATCGTAAAATAACCGCAAAACAAGCAAATCTTATAATGGCACCTCAATGAAAGCTAGTAAGGTCTGGGTGCACGATGACACAACAAATCCTTAGTAAGATTCACGATCCTTATTCTAACGTCCGTTTACCTCATTGAGCGATCTGCAAGAAACGATGATTCAAACAGTCGATCAGCAAATAGGACGTTATTTACCACCTCATGACAATATGAAACAGCTAAAATCTATAAAATTGCGCTTTTTCGTTTAGAAGATGCAATCAAATCCTAAAGGAGAGGGTCAGAAATGAGAACAGTAGAAGAAAAAGTCATGTTCGTTGATGAAGAAAAAACCGCGGACGACAGAGTGATGTATTACGGCAAAGGGGATGTATTTGTTTTTCGCACATACGCTACCCCGCTTACAAATATTACAAAAATTCCCGAATCGGATTTTACGGGACGGGAAAATGTTATCTTCGGCATGAACATTCAAGTTTCTTTCCGAGGGGAAAAGTTTTTGCCCTCTTTTACAGAGGGAGATAACAGCATGGTCGTCGCTACAGACTCGATGAAAAATTTCATCTTGGCGCATGCTGCCAAATATGAAGGCGCTACCATGGAAGGTTTTTTACAATTTGTAGGCGAACGTTTCCTTGAAAAGTATAATCATATTGAAGCAGTTGAATTGAGCAGTGACGAGATCCCTTATGACACCGTAAAAATTCATGACGGTTCCGGCATCGTTGAAAGCGATCTTGTCTACAATTGCTCACGGAATGAATATAGCACGGCTTCCGTTGAAGTAACACGAACGGATGAAGGTTATAAGCTCACAAAACAAACCGGTGGCATATCTGATTTACACCTCATTAAAGTGAGCGGTAGTTCTTTTTACGGCTATATTCAAGATGAATATACGCAGCTCCCGGAAACGTCGGATCGCCCTCTGTTCATCTTTTTAGACCTGAGCTGGATCTATCAGGATATGAAAGATGGCACAGGAGACAACCCGGAACGTTACGTTGCTGCAGAACAAGTACGGGACATTGCGGTTACCGTATTTCATGAACTATACAATAATTCCATTCAACACCTCATTAACGAGATCGGGTTGCGTGTGCTTCAAAGGTTCCCGCAATTGGACCAAATCCGTTTCAAAACGAACAATCGCACTTGGGAACCAGTCATTCAAGACATTGAAGGTTCTAAGGGCCAGGTTCATACCGAACCCCGACCTCCATATGGATTCCAAGGATTTACCGTGACGAGAAAAGACCTTGAAAATAAGGGGAATAAATAATGGCCGGACATTTAACAACGCATGTGTTGGATATTTCCGCGAGTATTCCAGCACAGGGACTGACGATTGAGTTGTGGCGCTTGAGCTCCACGAGTGACCGAACGCATGTGAAAACCGTAGTGACCAATGACGATGGCCGAGTGGACAACCCCCTTTTGGCGGACGACGATATGCAACAAGGAACCTATGAACTAGTCTTTCACGCCGGTGATTATTTCAAAAAGCGTGACGTAACGACTGATCATCCGCCTTTTCTAAATGATGTGCCTGTACGTTTCAATGTTGCGGACAGCGACGCTCATTATCATGTGCCTTTATTAGTTGCTCCCGGTGGCTATAGTACGTATAGGGGGAGCTAGTAAATAGAGGGACAAGGGGTCACCTTACGACTAAAAGGTGATCTCCTAATTACAGTATTTTTACATGCAGGCATAAAGGAGTGTTTAAATGGAACAAAATGATTTAGGCGTCGGTAAGTTATCCATCTTGGGACTTCAGCATGTCGCTGTTATGTACGGTGGCGCTGTTGCCGTACCTTTGATCATCGGTCCGGCTATAGGATTAACCCAAGAACAATTAATTTACTTAATTGCTTTTGATATTTTGGCCTGTGGTGTAGCCACTTTAATTCAAGTTATCGGCAATAAGCATGTCGGCATTCGTCTTCCTGTGCTCATGGCTGTTTCGTTCGTTGTCGTACAACCAGCGATTGCGGTCGGACAAGTTCACAGTTTAACCGGGATATTTGGGGCGGTTATTGTCGCCGGTATAATAGTGACGATACTGGCGCAATTCGCCGGCAAAATAATCCCCTATTTTCCACCGCTCGTCACCGGAGCCGTTATATTAATTATTGGGGTATCCTTGATGCCCGTGGCAATGGATAACGCCGCGGGAGGAGTTGATGCAACAGGCAGTGCTTATGGATCCTTGGAGAATTTGGCATTAGCAGGATTTACGCTGTTGCTGTTTCTTTGCCTTAATTATTTTTTCACAGGTTTCATGAAAGCGGTAGCGTTGTTGTTTTCTATGATTATCGGTTCTGCCGTTGCCGTTTTATTCGGAATGGTTGATTTCACCACTCTCAGGGAAGCGGACTGGATCTTAGTTCCACAACCTTTCTTTTTCGGAGTGCCAACCTTTGAATTATCTGCGATTATAACGATGACCATTGTTGCCATCATCATTATGATCGAAAGTATTGGCGCCTTTTTTGCCCTCGGCGAGATTACCGATCGCAAGTTAACCGGTCATGATATTAAAAAAGGACTGAGAGCGGAAGGAATTGGCGGGTTTATCAGTGGGATCTTTAATTCCTTTACCCATTCTACTTTTTCGCAAAACGTAGGATTAGTTGCCCTTACCGGCGTTAAAAGTCGTTATGTACTCATTGCCTCCGGCATCATTCTTTTGGTATTGGGTCTCTTTCCTAAGGTATCCGCGCTTGCTTCCATGATCCCGAGGCCGGTTCTTGGTGGCGCGATGATCCCTATGTTCGGAATGTTGATCGCTTCCTCACTTCGTATGATCAACCGATCGGATTTGACAAAAGGGACGAATCAACTCGTTATTGGCGTTGGTGTAGGGATCGCTTTAGCAATCGAAGGGGCGGAAGAAATATTTTCCACTTATCCGGATAACATTACACTCATTGTCGGAAATGGTATCGTCATGGGCACCATCGCGTTGTTCACTTTGAACCTATTGCTTAATGGCCCCGACAAAACGGAACACGCAACAAATGATCCTCCCACCTCAACAAAGGCCGGTGGATAACATCGATGAGTCCCGGTTTTAATATTCACTTTCCCCCAGAGAGATGAGCATCTCTTTGGGAGAGTTTTATTGGCATGTAATGTATTATACATTTTTTACAACCCATATGTTCATCTCGCATAACTTTTGATCCATATACCACAATTGTTCAGTATACATTAGCCATTTACTATAATTACATCTTTGGGTAGAGAAGTAATTATGAGTATAAATTTTCAGACAACTTATCCGATTTCCTCTTGGCTACCTTCTGAAAAAAAGAAGAGTTTATGAACTTTTCAGAATGGATATTAAAAAATTCCCCTCCCCTTTTCGGACTTATGAAATCATTCTTAGACTAAAAAAGGAGCGTCTAATATGCAAAAATCAACTAATGTAGGACAGGCTCCCATCAAAAAGAGGAAAAGGATGAAAATACCTCATATATATGTACTTTTGTTTCTCATCAGCGCTGTTGGCGCAATTATGACCTATTTGATCCCTGCGGGAGAATTTGAGCGAACCCCCGGTCCGGATGGGAGAGAGACGATTGACCCGGAGTCTTTCGCTCAAATAGAATCTTCACCTCTGTCACTTATAGAATTTATGACCGCAATCCCTCGAGGGATGATTGACGCTGGTGAAATTATTTTCTTCACCTTTATTATTGGCGGAATGTTCATGGTTTTAAGGCGGACAGGGATTATTGAAGTTGGGGTCGATCGCCTTGCTCGTAAATTCCAGACGAAAAGCCTCTTAATCATCCCAATATTAACTACACTTTTCGCAATGGTAGCCACTATAATCGGTACACCTGAGCTTTCGCTCGTATACATCCCGGTATTAATGCCGCTAATGATCTCTCTAGGGTACGATTCCATGATCGCAGCAGCCATTGCCTTAATTTCAACAGCGCTCGGCTTCACCGCAGGTGTAATGAATCCTGTAACAGTTGGAATTTCTCAGCAAATTTCAGGTCTCGAAACATTTTCAGGATTAGGATTAAGAGTCGTTATCTTTATCGTTATTGTTGTTATCGGTTGCTGGTATATGATGCGCTATGCAAAACAAGTTAAAAAGGATCCAATATCTAGTTTAACGTACGAGGATGATACCGAAAAGCGAGAGCTATATAAAGATGAGAGAGACAAGGAACCTCAGCCTCTGACAAAACGTCAAAAACTCGCAGTTGGCACATTACCGATCTTTTTTATAATATTAGTTTATGGTGTTACTCAATTAGATTGGTTCATGATCGAAATGGCAGGCCTATTTGTATTCATGGCAGTCATAGTCGGAGTGATCTCCGGTCTCACACTTACGAAAATATCTGAAGCGTTTACAGAAGGATTCCGTGAAGTGCTGATGGGAGCGATCATTATTGGCATTGCCCGTTCTGTTGCCATCGTGTTAGAAGATGGCCAAATCATGGACACGATTGTATATGGACTCGGCTCCATCGTTGGCCAATTGCCGGGCGTATTTTCAGCGCTAGGCATGCAGTACGTGCAATTGCTCATCAATTTCTTCATTCCATCCGGCAGCGGGCAAGCCCTTGTTACGATGCCAATCATGGCACCGCTATCAGATATGGTAGGAGTTACTAGGCAAACAGCTGTCTTAGCTTTTCAATTCGGCGACGGCTTTGCGCACATTATATATCCGACTTCCGGCTATTTCATGGCCGCCCTCGTTATAGCAGGCGTTAGCTGGGAGAAATGGGTTCGGTTCTTTTTCCCACTCTTCCTCATCTATATGGTTGTAGCTATGGTTTTTCTCATCTTTGCGCAAATGGTTCAATGGACAGGTTAATCAATGTCAAAGCGGCTAAGCCAAAGCTTAGCCGCTCTTTTTATTCTCGAATAGCATTGTTATGATGATCCAGCAACCCTCCAACGAGTAAAGCCGTCCGTATACGCAACGAATCAGAAGGATCCCTTAACGAACACCCGAGCATCGATTCAATTTTCTCAATTCGGTATTTCACCGTATTGCGATGAACAAAAAGTTTACGGGACGTTTCAGAGATCTCACATTGTGTATCCAAGTAAACCCTTGTTGTTTTCGTTAATTCGTTCACTTCTTTCGTATCTGCTTTTGCGAGCGCTTTAAGCGTATGGCGGTAAAACTCATAAAGATTTTTTACGGGAATCATTTGTAACAACTCCATCAACTCACGAACTTTATAAATATGGATAAATGGCCCGGTTTCATTTATATAACCGCTTTGCAGCGCTTCAGATGCTTCATGATACGCATTCGGAAGCGCTTGCAAGTTTTGCACGTAATTGCTGATCCCGAAAGATAGATTAATCCCTTGTTCGAAAACGTTGGTTTGTATATGTTGTAAAAAGGTTTTTACGTTCGCAAGGACGTCATCGTTAAATGTGTCAAATTGCAGGACAGTCGCTACATAGGATTCTTGCGAAAATAAAACACCGTTGAAAGCATGTGAAAGCAAGGCATCTTCCATGTTTTCAAAAATCAATTGGTGTATTTCCGCGATCTCTTTTTCCTTTCGCAAAGACCAGTTCGCTATATTTTCTCCATTTGCTTCACTCAAAATCATAAGATAATAAGCATCTTGACGTAATCCATAATACGCACAACGACTTTCAATCTCTGAGTCGGTATCGATTCGTTTTTCGATGAGATCCGTGAAAAAATTGTTTTTAATAATTTGCAAGTTTTCTTCAATAGCCTCCTCTTTTAAGATCGTAAATGAAATGACATTTGCCGCTTGTTCAATGGCAGTCTCCGATAGGGGGTAGGCCAACGTGACCGCATCTAAAATAACCAACATATTGGGCTGTAGCCGCTTCGTTTGAATTGGAAAGGTCGTGATGCTGCCGATGTTATTCTCTTCTATGAAAAATGTTCCCCCTTTTCGGGCAAGCAGAAGATCTTGTTTAATCGTATTCGTTATCGTCGTTTGTTTACGCTTATCCAGGCGAACTTCTTCCGATGAGGCGTAAGGCTGACTGAGGCATTTTATTTCACCGCGATGATTCGTGAGCATTAAAGGCCTCTTGATATAATAGCTGACTTGCTTGATAAGCGATTGAAGGGTATAGCCTTGAATCATCATATCTGAAAATTTTTGATGCAAATCCATCGCGTAGTATAATTGCTCTGCTCGTGCATCGTTCAATAAGTTTAAAATCTTTTGGGATAGCTCCCCTAACTTATATTCCAGCGGCAAATGAATAACGGGTAATGAAAGCGAATCGGCCACAATTTTTGCTTTTTCCGGTAAAGTATATAAGTATCGTTCAAGTTTAACAATGATACCGGAACAGTTCCGGTCATTCATTTTTTCAATCAGGCGGCAAAGCGCCTCTGGTTCCCCCTTGAAAGCGTATCCGGTCGTCAGCAAAAGTTCATGTTCATTTAAGTGATCGATAGCATCCGGTGTGTCCGAAATATTAACCGTTTGTACGCCTCTCGTAAGCCCGCGATGCCCGGCCATGACTGTGCTATTTTTCAAACTTTCAATCAAAAATAAATCGTTAACGCTCTTCACCCCGGTAACCCCTTTCAAAATCCATATTGTTTAATATTTACAAAGAATTATACATTTTTTATATGAAAACAACAATGCGTTTTTTCTTCCATTTCGTTATGATAAAAGTGGATGTTTTTACCGTTTTAAAGAAATGAGGCAGTAACGTGAAACAACTTATGGAACTAAGCCCTTGGGTGTCAGGGGTTCAATGGCTTTTTTTTATGTTTACAAACACGGTCGTTATCCCAATCACCATTGGCGCCGCCTTCTCTTTACCGCAAGAAAGTATCGTGACGTTGATGCAGTATTCCTTTATCGTAACGGGGATCGCTTGTGTGATTCAGGCCGCTAGCGGGCATAAACGCGCGATTATGGAAGGGCAATCGGGGTTGTGGTGGGGTGTGATCTTGTCTCTTGCGGCCATTGCCCCAGCTCAAGGAATTCCGATCGAGACTGTGGGGGGCAGCCTTGTCGTCGGGATCATTATGTCCGGTATACTGACATTAATCATTGGGATTGTCGGAGCGGGGCCGCTCATTTCGAAATTATTCAACTCAAATGTCATGGGCGTTTTTATGTTTCTTTTTGGTTGTCAGATTCTTGGGATCTTCCTTCAGGGGATGCTCGGGATTCCATTTGGAAATCAGACATCGGAAACAGAAGTAGCCATCGACTTACCCATTTCATTGTTATCCATCATCATCGTTCTAATCGTCATCATTATAAGCGCCAAGGCTCCGGCAAAATATCGTCCGTATGGCTTATTAATCGGTATACTGATTGGATGGCTCGCTTATAATTTGCTCTTTTCCGCTGAGGCAACGGTGACGAATATTACCGGATTTCAGTTTGACATTTTTATTCTCGGTGCTCCTGATTTTCATTGGGGAATCATTTTAACAGCTGTTGTCACCGGTTTACTGAACCTTGCCAATACGTTTGGTTCTTTAAAGGGGACAGAGCCATTGTATAATATCGACACAACCAAAAGTGACTACAGGCGTTCTTTTTCAATAACAGGCACGACGACAACAATCGCAGGGGTGATTGGGCTTGTCCCATATGCCCCGTATGTTTCTTCCATTGGTTTTTTAAGCCAGACGCGAATATTGCAAACGCTGCCTTTTATGCTGGCCGGTGTTATGTTTGTTTCCGTCGGTGCGGTTCCATTGTTCGCGAGCATCTTTGCAACCATCCCGTTAAGTGTAGGAAGCGCGGTGTTATTCGTTGCCTATTTACAATTGTTTTTATCTGCCTTTGGTTTCTTCAAACAAATAGACTACACAAGCACAAACGTTTACAGAACCGCTATCCCTGTTTTTACAGGTGTGATCATTATGACGATGCCGGGTACTTATTTTTCATCACTGCCTGAACTGTGGCAACCTTTATTGTCCAATGGCCTCCTTGTCGGTCTTATACTTGCCATTGTTTTGGAAATGGTCATTCCTTGGGACCGGGAACGGGAGAGCTGAGTTGACTAACATCGCATAGAGTTTCGACGTCAAACAAGGGATAATGGAAAATATTCGTATATGGCTGTATGGCGCCTTAACATGTTTTGGCAGAAGACGTTAGGGCGTCATCCTTGGCCTTTGACACCCTAACTCGTTATGGCGGATGGCGTTAGGTCGTCATCCTAGGGTTTTGACGCCCTAACATGTTAGAGCTTTCGTCGTTAGGTTGTCAACGTTGGTGTATGAACCTTAATTACCGTTCGCTAGAACCCAGTACTGCAGCAAACAAGAAAACAGCGCTGATATCGAATCAGCGCTGTTTCTGATACCCTATTAAACCGCCTTGGCATCTATCGATTTGATGCCTGTTGCCTGAACGACCAATTCCGCGATGTCAACGACCTTGATGCGATCTTCATATCCGAGCGCTGCTGCTGCAGCTGTATACATAACCACATCCATCGGACAGCTGACGACAAACTGAGTGACCCCGTTCAGCTCAACGGCTTCGCGAATTCTTTCTTCTGACGGTCTTTCTTCCATGCCCGTTTCATTCATGAACATGCGCCCGCCCCCGGCACCGCAACAAAGGCTGCATTCGCGGTTTCTCGGCATTTCCACAAGTTCCGCTCCGCATAACCGTAAGATGTCTCGCGGTGGGTCAAAGATTCGATTCCAACGCCCCAAATAACAAGGATCGTGGAAAGTAACCTTTGCATTTACGGGCTGTTCGACGGTTAATTTTCCTTCCTTGAAAAGATCCAGTATAACTTGTGTATAGTGATAAACAGGCTGTTCCAGCCCCATTTTCGGATAATCATTGCGCAACGTATTGAAACTGTGCGGATCAGACGTTAAAATACGGCTGAATGTCGCTTGCTTCATTTCATGCAAATTTTGTCCGGCCAGTTTTTTAAACAAGCCTTCTTCTCCCATGCGCAATTCATCATTTCCGGAGCTCGATTCCCCGTCATACAACAAACCGACGTCCATCCCTGCACGATCTAAAATCGTGCTGATCGCTTGCACCGACTTTAAAACGTTCGGCTCGCTGTCAAACGAGGTGACATCTCCCATAAACCATAGCCAATCAACAGCTTCGCGTCTTGCGTCCTTAAATTGGACGGGTGCTTTCGATTGCCATTTGGGACGTTTATCAGGATTTTCTCCGTAAGCGTTACGTTGATCAATGAGATTTTCCAGAGCGCCCTGAGCCCGCTCCTCAACGGAACCGCTTTCAATCAACGAAGAACGCATGCCTACAATTTTCGGAACATGCTCGATATATACAGGACATTCTTCCTGGCAAGCTCCGCATGTCGTACATGCCCATAACGTTTCCTCAGAAATGACAGGTCCGGCAAGAGCAACTTCAGCTGGATTTTTCAAATGTTCGGTCATTGAATCACGCAAATCAAGGATCAATTTTTTCGGGGACAATGGCAGGCCGGCGCCGTATGCCGGACAAACGTCCTGGCAACGCCCACATTCCGTACACGTAAACAAATCCAGCGTATCTTTCCAACTGAAATCCGCTAACGTCGCAATTTTAATTCCCTCACCGTTCGCTTCCCCGCGGTCAAAATCCGGTCCCGATTGTTCCGGGATGTCCATTCTACGGAAAAACACGGCCGGAATCGCAAACAGCACGTGAGAATGCTTTGAAATCGGAAGATAGGCAAGAAAAATAAGAATCATTCCGAGATCGAGAAGAACTCCCACTGCATAACCGATTTGGGCCATCATTGGCGTATCAATGCCCAACGCGATCCACAGCTGGGAAACCGCCAAACCGAGAAAATGTCCATCGCCAAAAGGTGGTTCCGGAATCACGGAACCCGCCAAAAGATGGTAAAAAGACGTATGGATGATAATCCCGACGAGAATAGTTGCAATCATGGAAAGAATGATCGTCGCGTCTCTTTCATCCGAGCCTTCAAATCTTTTTGGCTTCATGACACGCCTTTGGTAGAGGGCAAGAATTACACCCGCCAGCGTGATAATCACCCATACATCGATGATTCCGCCAAGGACAACGCCGACCGTAAATGGCGGATACACCAACTGGCCCGTGACTTCCAAGATGTCCAAAAACAACACGACAAATCCGCTGAAAATAAACAAGTGAATAATACCTGCAAGCCTAAAGCGCAATAATTTACGATGACCGAACACCTGGTTCATCATCGAAGCAAATCGTTGACCCTTTTGATCCCAGCGCGCGTCGGGTTTTGCGTTTTTCATCGCTCGTAAAATAGGACTGACTCTTAAGACGAAAAGGATGAGCATTGCAAGCGCCAATACGCCAAGGACAATCATTAAAAACGGTCGCACTTCCATCGTTAAACCACCCCTTTCTGGAGATTAGAGGTTAGAAGTTGGAGGTTGGAGGTTGGAAAGTTATTTTCCAGAGGATTCCGGTAAAAGTTCCTTCTTCTTTAAAAATTCCACAATTTCTTCAGCTGCTTTTTCAGGTGCAAGTTCTCGGACTTTCTCTTCCTCATCCTTTTTCTTCGCCTGTCCGGCGCGCGACCCGGATCCCCCACCTCCGCCGCCCATCAGCGACTGCAAGCGATTGGCTGCATTTTGATTGGCGTCAGGCATGGCTTTTCGCTTGGCACGAGGTTTGGGGGGATCAACGGCATTCAAGACTGCTTTTTCATTCCCGCTTTCGACGGAAGGGACGACTTGAATGATCGTTTCGGATTGTTTCTCAGCCTCCTGCCTTCGTTTGACGGAGATGTACATCGGTGAAAAAAATCCTGCCTGAACGGTCATCAATGCAGGCAAATGAACAGAAACATGCTGACGCCATCCACGTTCAAGGCGTTGCTGCAATTCGAGATGTTCCCTGTTCCTTCGGCTTCTTCGTTCACCTGCATATACACGTGACACGCACGGGATACCGAGATAACCTGCCATTAAGGCCGGCGTTACACCTGTTCCGCTCGGATTCCCGCAAATGACGATATCAAACGATTCGTTTTCAAGCCAGGCAGCAAGAGACCGGGCCTTGACCGTCGGATCTGCAAGCGTTTCCGGAGAACGGTTATCTTCGATTCGAATCAAAGACGTCACACCATAAGCGAGCGCATATTCCAATGCAGTGTTTTTATCCAAACCACCAAAGCTAACGGCGGTCACCGTATCGCCTTTCCCGCATATGGATAAGGCAAAATGAAGGGCCGCGATACTATCTGCTTCAGCAACATAACCGGCATCCGAATGCTGCTCAAAATAAACCCGGCGGATGTTTTCTACGGATACGTCTTGCGTAGCCAGCGTGGTGTCCATACAAACCGCCACTTTCATACCATCCCCTCCCTCGTCACTTTCCTTTTGAGGCCGCCACCAATTCGGATGATTCCAACTTTGGATCCAACGCTTTCATTAACGCCTGCATAATCGGTTCAGCCTCCCCTACAAATCCAAGATGGCAAAGTTTGAAGATATGGGCATTCGGGTCATTGTTAATGGCGATGATGACTTCCGATCCGCTCATTCCGTCAACATGTTGAGAAGCCCCCGATATTCCGAGCGCGATATACAACCGGGGCTTTACGGCTTTGCCGGTTTGCCCGATCTGGCGACTATATGGAACCCAACCTAAATCAACCGCCACACGCGTTGCCCCTACCCCGGCTTCCAACTGATTTGCAAGACCTTCCAACAACTGAAACCCTTCTGCCCCGTTGAGCCCGCGACCACCGGCAACAATCCGATCCGCTTCCAATAAATCAATGTCACCCGGATCCGGGGAGAACACCTCTTTAACGTTTACACCTTCATTGTTATCGCTAAGTTCTTGCCGACGCGTAATTTCCGCTTTTGCCCGTGAATTCCCTTTGCCCACACCTGCAACATCCGGGCGCAGGCATACACACCAAGGATGATCTTTTCCGAGGGATAATGTCATTTGTGCTTCACCGCGCCAGGCATATCGCGTCACACTTAGATCTCCGTCCGGCGACAACTTGAAACTCACGCCATCAGAAACGACCGTTCCATCCCAACGTGCCATCAACCAACTGACACACTCGACCCATAAGGGTGTAGACGGTGCCAGAAGCAGGCGCGGCTTTGCACCCACAAAAAAATTCTCCAACACAGCCCAATATTTTTGGGGGCCGTTCGGTTCGCAAAAATCATCGTTTTCCATGAGATAAACGTGATTTGCCCCGTGGGCGGCGAGTTCCTCACAATCTTTGTCCGTCACGTCCATCGGTTTCGCAAAAACAAACACCGCGACTTGCCACTTGGCTCTTTTCGCGAGAACAGCCGCATCGTCAAGGAGCTCCAATGTGACACTCTGCCATTTCTTCCCCTGGCGTTCCGCCAGTACCCAGATCTCAGGGTCTGCAGTATTTTCCTTTTCATCAACCATCGTATACCCCCCCAATATCTGCTGGCCGGTCGCAGGGAATGCCGTTCAAAACATTCCCCGCGACGTTGATTAAACTTGCCGCGCCACCCGTGTCCCTTCCAGAACGGCATCATGCAAACCGCGGGCAGCAAACGCATCCCCGATATAATGTAATTCCGCTACCTTCTCTTTCAGTTGATGGCGCAATTCGTCATTTGCAACACCTTTGGCGGCATAGACAATCGAATCAAAAGGCCCCATTTCCCATTCACGATGAGATTGATAGTGTTCCACAAGGGCGATTCCATCGGGCTGAATTTCTTTTACCTTTGTTAAAGGCTGAATTGTTACCCCAAGGTTATCGAGGCGTGCATACAAATCAGGTCTCATCGTCATGTCAACCTCATTGCCGGCAAACCAAGCCGCCGAAATCACAGTCACTTCATGCCCCTGTTCCGCAAGAACCTCTGCTGTCGACAACCCTTCCTGGTGATGGTTATCATCAACGAACAAAACTTGATCCCCTACATCAGCCGTACCCTCCAATACCTCCCGTGCCGTGACAACGATCGGATCATCCCCTCCCGGGAGATGAACGGGCTCCCGTCCCTCTGATCCGGTTGCGACGACAACAGCATCGGGATTCAATTCAAGAACATTATCAACGGTCGCTTCTTTACCGGTTTGAATATCAACGCCGAGTTTCCGCGCTTGCCCTTCCAGCCATTCAACGGAAGTGGCATAGGAATCCCGGTTCGGCGTACTCGCTGCCAGGCGTATTTGTCCACCGAGCTGATCGTCCTTTTCCATCAATGTCACTTGATGGCCACGAAGGGCAGCCATGCGTGCTGTTTCCAGCCCCGCCGGCCCCCCTCCGACAATGACGAAATTCTTTTGCTTGTCGGCAGGCGCCCATGATGCCAGTTCTTCCTCGCGACCGATAACCGGGTTTTGCACACACGTCATCGTTTTTCCTGCATAAATGCGGGCAATACAGCCTTCATTGGCGCCCATACATAGACGAATATCATCCATCCGACCTTCTTCCGTTTTCTTCGGCATCTCTTCATCGGCAATCAACGCCCGATTCATCCCGACAAAATCGGCCTGCCCTTCTTCAAGAACTTGTTCGGCTTGTTGCGGATGAACGATTCTGCCGCTCCCGAGCACTGGTATGTCGTAACCGGCATCGTGCAAATACGATCGAATCGCACCGGCTAGCCCTGAAAACACCCCTAACGGATAATTCATTGACGGCACCGTTAATGCTTGATGATATTCGGTTGTACCGACGGAACCGATAACATTTAGATAATCGATTTTGTCCGTTTCTGCAACTCGCATGGCAATCTCTTGTAAACCCTCGTTCGTCAAGCCATCTTCAATTAATTCATCTCCGGTCATCCGCAAACCGACGATAAAATCATCCCCGACCGCGTCTCGGACGGCGTCAATCACTTTCATGCCAAAACGCATCCGGTTTTCCAGGCTGCCGCCATATTCATCGGTTCTCGTATTCGAGATCGGCGACCAGAATGCATCGATTAGATGGCCGTGTGCCGCGGAAATTTCCGCTCCGTCAAAACCGCCTTTTTTCAGGCGAAGGGCAGCCTGGGCGTAAGCATCGACGAGCCAATCAATCTCTTCGGGTTGAATAACGTGCGGCATATCCTGATGGACGTCTTCCGGTATATCGGAAGGTGCATAAATCGGGAGCCAAGTAACATCACGGCTGGAACGCCGGCCTTTATGGCTGATTTGTGCAATGAGAACGGTGTCATGAGGTTTAATAGCCTCGGACATTTTTTTCAAATCGGGGACAATGCTTTCATCCCAGTTATTAATGCCGCCCCAATCCGTGTTGGGGGCCGTCGGATGAACGGAAGCAGATCCCATCGTAATTAATAGTCCGACCCCGTTCTTGGCTTTCTCCGCGTTATAAGCGATGAACTGATCCGATGGATGACCGGTCGGGTTCATGCCGGTCGCATGTGCCGTGACCGCGATCCGATTCTTCACCGTCAAATGTCGAAGTTTCAAAGGACTGAACAACATTTTAAGGTCTTCCACGATATATTCCTCCTTTTGATTATTCCGAATACTTTAGCGTTTGAATTTTCATAAATGAATGGCATTTGATCACAGTATAAATGAGAGCCTATATTAGGTGAAATGACTATTTTTGATATGATCAATCATTATAACTGATATCTGAAAGTAGCTTGTATCATATTTATTCAATTCCTCAGTAGAATAGACCCTGTGGAACCCGGACAGGGATTGTTGCCCGCATCTGAAAACTTGATGCGAGCGATATGGTTTATCCCTTTCATCCTCACATCAAAATAACCCAACAATTCTCCCATCTTCATCCACATCAATGGAATCGGCTGAAGGGGATTTGGGAAGCCCCGGCATCGTCATAATGTTGCCGGTTAACATAACAATGAATCCTGCTCCTGCTGAAAGTTTCACATCCCTTATCGTAATTTTAAAATCACTTGGCCGCCCTATTTTCGTCGGATCGTCGGAAAATGAATAGGGTGTTTTTGCCATACATACCGGAAGGTCTCCATACCCTAACGCTTCCAGCCTCTGAATTTCTTTTTCCGCATTTCCTGTAAGTTCAATCCCTTTTCCACCGTATACCTTTTGGACAATCTTTTCGATTTTCTTAAGAATAGAATCTTTCAAGTCATAAGTAAATGTGGTTTGGCTTCCGCGATCGGCCAGTCGAACAACTTCCTGAGCCAGTTCCTCACCACCTGAGCCACCGTTCGCCCATACATCGGAAAGCACGACTTTTACACCTTGCTCTCGGCATTTTTCTTCTATTTTTTCCAACTCCGCTTCGCTGTCCGTTGGAAATTTATTGATGGCCACAACCGTTGATACGCCGAATGTTTCTTGCATGATATCCAGATGTTGCAATAAATTGGGCAGCCCTTTCTCAAGTGCTTGGAGATTTTCTTTTTCCAACTCGGTTTTTGAAATGCCGCCATGCAACTTCAATGCTCTAACTGTGGCAACGACAACAGTGGCAGATGGCCTTATGCCTGACAGGCGGCATTTAATATTCATAAACTTTTCCGCTCCCAGATCGGAGCCGAATCCAGCTTCAGTCACAACATAATCCGCATAGTTCAGCGCCGTTTTTGTCGCTTGTATACTATTGCACCCGTGGGCTATATTGGCAAAAGGTCCGCCGTGAACAAATGCCGGTGTGTGTTCCAACGTTTGTACAAGATTCGGTTTTAAAGCATCTTTCAATAAAGCGGCCATCGCTCCATGTGCTTTCAATTGACCCGCGGTAACAGGGGCATCATCTATTGTATAGCCTATGACAATATTTTTTAACTTTTCTTTTAAATCTTCGATGTTATTTGCCAAACAAAAGATCGCCATAATTTCCGAAGCGACCGTAATATCAAATCCATCTTCACGTGGCGTTCCGTTTGCTTTTCCGTTTAGACCATCGACGATATGACGAAGTTGCCGGTCGTTCATATCGAGCACTCGTTTCCATTTAATTTTACGAGTGTCAATATTCAATGGATTCCCATGGTGGATATGATTATCGATCATGGCAGCCAATAAATTATTCGCCGCACTGATCGCGTGAAAATCACCGGTGAAATGCAAATTGATATCTTCCATAGGCACGACCTGGGAATAACCGCCTCCTGCTGCTCCACCTTTCATACCAAACACAGGGCCTACGGAAGGTTCCCTTATTGCAACAGCCGCATTTTTTCCTGTTTTTTGAAGGGCATCAGCCAAACCGATGCAAGTGGTCGTTTTTCCTTCACCGGCAGGTGTTGGACTAATGCCCGTCATAAGAATTAATTTTCCATTCCCCTTATTCTCGAACCTTATCTGCTGATCTTCGTTAATTTTTGCTTTGTAGTCTCCGTATAATTCAAGCTTACTGCGCCCCACGCCCATTTTTTCGGCAACCTCTTCAATCGGTTTCATCGTTGCAGATTGCGCAATTTCTACATCTGATTTCATTTATACAAGCCTCCAAAGGTAGTGTGTTGATTGGCAAAGCATTTGAGGCCGATTCGAACCTGTTTGGGCGAAAAATTGTGAGCTTCATCTACTTTGCCTATATCCATTATAACCGAAACCATTGAATAGGGTCTTGAAAAAACAATGAAATAAATAACTAAAAACAGATAAGTGCCGCTATCATATAGCTATACGCCCGAAAATTTTTTTAAGGGAGTTTAGTTCGTTAAAAGAATACATATGAAAGCCGGCAATCCCATAGTCCGGATCATTTAAGTGCGGAGTGTAGGCGTTCATCAAACCGGAGGCGTCATAACCGCGCAACAGTTTCCCCGTCAATTTCAGATTTTTTCTCAGGAAGCGAAGCGAGTCGGTCACACCGATACGGGTTGCAATACGGACGAGCTTATCCGGTTTTACCGGTCCGGGAATCCCCAAGTAGAACGGCAACTCCAGACCGGCTTCACGCTGCCGCCGCAACCAAGCAAGGACTTTGTCGGGATCGAAGCACATCTGCGTTACGGCGTAATGTGCGAAAGGCGCTTTCGCCAAAAGGTCCTTGGCAAGGGTGTCATTATCAATATTCGGGTTCCCTTCGGGATATGCCGGAATGCCAATGCGGCGTATCCCATGCTCGCGTGTGGCCAGGGATTGCAACAGATCAAGGCCATGACGGTACGGGCCTAAAGCTTGGTCCTGATCGCCTCCGACGACAAAGATCTCATCCACATCGTGAGCATGGAGCACATCAATCACCGCGTCAAGGTGTTCTTCACTCCGGATCATTCGCGCCGCAATATGGGGGACGACTCGGGCAAACCGAGGAGCCAATGCAATTGCCGTTTCGACCGTAGTGTCGACCCCTTTCGTCGGCGAACAGGTAATCGACAACATAGCGTGAGACGGAAGCGCCTCCGTGGCTCGCTCAACGATGTTGTGCGTGGGTATAACTTCGAAGCGTGGCTCACTCATTTGTTCAAACAATTCAACCGACGATTGTCGATTCATCATTGCCATCACCTCTTTCATTCTGGAAGTTAGAGATTGGAGGCTAGAGATTGGAACAGGAAATTGGATTTTGTTGTCATCAGTTGCCGTCCAACTTCTAACCTCCAGATACGTTTAAAGCTTTCTTCCGGTCTCAGCCAATCCCGTGCCGGGGAACTCGGGGGGCTTGAAAGGCGTTTCTGCTACCTCTGCCGTAACGCGCCCGCCGGCATATGGCTCGGGAAGGTGCACTTCAAGCTGAGTGCCGACCGTGCCGAGCGAGGTGGGCAACATCGCATAACCAATATTACACCCTTGGGTCGGCGAATAAAAGGCGGATGTGATGTAGCCGACCGGCTTCGACTCATTTTCAGCGTAGACGAGGTAGAAATCGGCAGGATACCAGTCGATTTGTTTGCCGCCAAACTTCAGCCCTGCCAGCTTGCTGGTGACACCCTCGCTTTTGATGCGAGCCAGTGCTTCCTTGCCCACGAATTCAGATTTATTCAAGTCCACTTGCCAGGCCAATCCGACTTGGTATGGATTAGTTTCCAGATCCAAGTCCTGACCGTAGGAGAGGATGCCCGCTTCGATCCGACGGATGTGACCAGGGGCAATCACTTTTAAATTATGGGCTTCGCCGGCGTCGAGAAGATGGTTCCAGAGCCGTTCGGCATTGATGCTGGCGTCGTAGAGGTAGATCTCATAGCCGGCCTCAGCCGAGAATCCTGTACGGGAAACGATGACCGGGCAACCGTTTACTTCGCTCTCCAGCAGTCCGTAGTAAGGGACGTCGTGAATTTGCTCGCCAAACAGATCGTACATGAAAGCTGTTGATTTCGGGCCTTGAATCTGCACAGGGGCAACATCGATTTCGTGCACCGTGCAATCAAATTTGCTCGAGACATTTAGCGCCTGTAGCCACAGGGCCACGTCGCTGTCGGAGAGGGAGAACCAAAATTCATCTTCAGCCGGGCGAAGGAGGACAGGATCATTTATGATTCCGCCTTCTTCGTTGCACAAGATAACGTAACGGGCCTTTCCCACTTTGACTTTCTCAACCGGGCGAGTGATGGCCAAGTCGACCAGCTTGGCGGCATCGGGACCTTTCACTTGAATCTGCCGTTCTACCGCGACATTCCAAAGGGTGACGTGTTCGGTGAGATATTCGTATTCTTTAAGGAGCCCTCCTTCCTCCAAAGGAACATAGGCGCGCGGGTGGTACATGTTGTTATAAACCGTATAGCACCAACAGCCGGCTTCCTGAGAGAGATGCCAAAAAGGGGACTTGCGCACCCTTTGTGAGATTAGCATGCGTGAACCGTTGTCCCCACTTTGGCGCAGATTAACCGGGACATTCCTCTGCATGCCCAGTACCTCGAGATCGTTTGACGTCTTGAACTCTGATTTCACCTCAACAGACATACAATTGCCTCCTTATTTGATGAATATTTAGATAAAAAATGGGATAATGCTGACGCCATCTGACATGACCGATCCAACCTCCCGAGCCGCGGTTCTCAGGCATGTTGATCCGAAACCCTTTTAATTAACCGCTTACATTTTGATATTTATGCTTTTTAAGGATAAGCACCTCCTTTTATATAATCATGATTATTTTTTATTCTTGATTATATTATAATCAGCATTTTTTGAATTGTAAATGGTTTTCTTAATTTTTTATTTAAAGATTTTTCGTGTTTTTTCGCTAATGCATTTTTCCGCGGCAACAGGCGTTCTTCACGTTAGAGAACTTGGCTTTCGCCAAGCTTTGATGGCAAAAACCTTAGTTGCACCTATGCAGGTAAGAAAGTTGATTTATACTTTCTTACCTGCCAAGTTAAACACACTTATAGCATCATCCCTTTGACAACGAAGAAAATCCGAATTGTTTTATTCTTATTCACCTATTCACGTAATCATGATTATAATGTATCCTTGTTCATATAATAATCAATGGTTAGATAATTGTGCACCGATTTTGAAAAACTTTTTTTAAAAGACCTTTCGGCGACCATTAAAGTCCTTGTAGGCGTTTGAAGAAAGATGGACAAATGTGCTAGATTAAAGTAAGGATGAATAGGACTTCATATTTTCGAACCGAAAAGAGGTAGAAGCTTGGACAAAAAAGCAATTCAAACGATCCGTATGATGAGATATTTTATAGATGCCACCGTTCAAATCATTGAAGAGGAAGGCATTGAAAATGTCACAATCCGCAAAGTGTCCGATTTGGCCGGCTACAACAGCGCGACCATTTACAATTACTTTAGCGAACTTTCTCACCTGATCTTTTATTCTTCGTTGAAGATTTTAAAACGATATACTTCAGCGCTCCCTGCCTATATGGCGAAAGGAACCAATCCGCAGGAAAGATTTTTGCTCATGTGGGAATGTTTTTGCCAATATAGCTTTGCTGAACCGCACATCTATCATGCCATTTTCTCCTCGGATGTGGGGGGCGGATCCAAGGAACTGATGGATGAGTATTACGATCAGTTCCCGGATGATCTTGACGATTTGCCTCCCGATTTAAAACCGATGTTTTTGGAATTTGACATGACAACGAGGGAACGCATCGCAATGGAGGAGTGCATTCAAGCGGGGTATATTAAGGAAGAAAACGCCGAACACGTACAGGAAATGATAAAACTGACCTGGCAGGGGATGCTGACGCTTGTTCTCAATCGGAGATATGACTACTCCTGGGAGACAGCAACGGAAATTACGATGGCATATATTAAGGAAATCTTAGAAAATGCCAATTCCTTTTCCTTTGATTTTACTTTGGATCGCCGGGGATGGATGAGCTGAATTCGCCGAATAGAAGAAAAGGACAGAGAAAAGGTATTTACACCTTTTCTCTGTCCTTTTACACGTGCTGAGGCTTCTTGCTAACCCCTTAGCTCCACAGTTCAAATTCTTTCACTGCTGCCTCAGCCACTTGCACATCATGAGCAACCGTGCTGCCGCTTACACCAACGGCGCCAAGCACTTTTCCGTCTTTAACGAGCGGGATCCCGCCGCCGAAGACGACAATTTTTCCTTGGTTCGTCGTGTTTAAACCATAAAGTTCGGCATTAGGCACCGTGGCCTCCGCCAAATTGGAAGTCGGCATTTTAAGCGCCACAGATGTCCACGCTTTATTTTGTGCGATATCGACACTGGCGAGCCACGCATCATCCATCCGATGGGTGGCGATCAGGTTACCACCCTCGTCCATAATCGAAATGACCATCGATACACCAATGTTCTGTGATTCACGTTCAGCGGCCTCGATCAAGGTTTTTGCCGCGTTTAAGTTTAATGTGCTCATTACAAATCCCCTCCTAATGTGGTTGAATTTTCATAAATAATTGTCACTTGCATCCATTATGGACGGTACATCAGGTAAAATGACTGTGATTGATAGCCTCGATCATTTAAAATGATACCTGATCAGCGCTGTCGTCCTTATTTTCCTTTGAGTTCTCGAACACATTTCTGATACTTTTCATAATCATTAGAGCCAATGAGATTAACCCTGCAACACCCCCATTAATGACATAAACACATCCAGTGATTTTGCCAGAGTACCCGAATGTAGCAAGGATCAATTCTCTAGCAAATTGAATGAATGTAATAGAATTCTTTGCACAGTTTGTTGTTCACAAACTATGCAAAGAATTACTATAATGAACTTCCTACACGCACACCTTCCGAGACAGCATCATTTAATCGGCGGGGGGAAACGGCATCACCGATAAGCTGAACGGCAAGTTCCGGGGCAGCCGACTTTAGCTGATCCAACAAACGATTGTCCCCTTCTTCGTAACCGATGAAGATGATCATCTCATCTTTTTCAATATCCCTCTTTGATTCCGACCACGTGTCCTCCAATACATGATAGCCTTCTTTTGTTGTGAGCAAATGTTTATTTGGAGACATTGTCACATTCTTTTCTGTCAATAACCGGTATAGTTCAGGCTTTTGCATTTCATCCAAATCTTCTGCCACCGACCATAATGGTGTAGCAATTTCAACTTGGGAAGCGCCTTTTTCAGCTACAAAGTGAGCGACGCTACTCCCTCTAAATTTTCCTTCCCGATCATAGATTAATACTTTACTATCGGCGTTGATCGAAACCTTGTCATCAAACAGCTCAACATCCGTTACATAATGGTCATTTCTGGAATTAGCCCCCGTAGCAAGCACGATGTCATCAGGATTTAAAAGCAAGACATTGTCAGTCGTTCCTTTTGTATTAAGGTGAACATTTACGCCCAGCCGGTCCAACTCTTGCTCTAGCCATTTAATGTGCCTCCCATAATGCGGGCGTTCGGAAGCCATCGCAGCAAAATATACTTTCCCTCCCAGTTTGTCCGTGCCTTCCAGCAGATGAACCTCATGCCCGCGCATGGCTGATACGCGGGCGGCCTCCATCCCCGCCGGACCGCCACCGACAATAACGACTTTACGTTGCTGCTGTGCAGGCATGAGATACTCCAAGGAATCATCAGCCATCGCAGGATTCACCGTACAAATAACCGGCATTCCCGAGTATAATCTGCCGATACATTCACCACATGCGATACACGGTCTTATTCGAGAGAGCTCCCCTTTTTGTGCCAGCTGTGGCATATCAGGATCCGCGATAATAGCCCTTGTCATACCAACAAGATCACAATCTTCATTCGTCAGAGCATCTTCCGCCTGGCTGGGGTCGAGATTACGTCCAGCAACTAAAACAGGGACCGAAAGCTGCGCTTTCATCTTTTTCGCCACATGATTATAGGTGCCCCTTGCAAACGTATCTCCGGGAACAACCGCAGCCTGGGCGTTGTAGGTTGCACCGGTCCCGCCGCTAATGCTAAACATATCAATGCATCCTAAATCATCAAGTGTCCGGGCAATGTCGCGCATATCCCCTTGATCAAGACCTAATGCATCGGTTTTAGGGTCAGCGGCCATTCTAAAAGCAATAATGAAATCGTTTGATACTGCCTTTCTAACCGCTTGAATCACCTCGATCGAAAAACGCATACGACCAGCAAAGTCCCCACCATATCTATCCGTGCGATGGTTAAGGGTTGGGCTCCAAAATTGTTCAATGAGATGTCCCGAAAAAGATGTAATCTCAATGCCATCCCATCCACAACGTTCTAACCGCTCCGCAGCTTCAGCAAAAGACTGGACGATGGGCGGTATTTCCTCCGTACGCATAACGTGTGGGATCTCTCGATGCACCCCCTCCGGAACGGCAGACGGCGCCTGTATAGGGCGACCACTTACCGATGAATCTGCACGTCTTCCCATATGGGTGGCCTGGGACATAATTAAGGCGCCATGGGCATGAACACGGTCGGCAAGGTCCTTCAATAAAGGCTCATTTTCCTCATTCCATAAACTGACCGATCCATAGGAAGCTGCCGATTCTTCATAGACACTGGCAGAGCCAAACGTCATAATGATCCCGGCACCTCCGGCCGCTTTACGTTCATGGTATCTAACATGACGATCATTGATGAGACCCGTTCCATTATCCCACGCCACAGCATGTGACGTTGATACAATACGATTTTTGGCTTTTTTATTGCCAATTTTCAACGGACTGAATAAGGTTTGCAAGTCGGTAGCAGTAGTCACTAGTCTCCCCCATTTCTTATATCAATTGATGCCGTTTACTGCTCGGGGAATGGCTGAAAATTCATCGAAGTGACTTTACCGAAGCGACCCATGCGGATCAATGACGAATTTCTTCGCTACACCACTGTCAAAATCAGCGTATCCTTCGGGAGCTTCGTCAAGGGAAATCACCTGCGCGTTAACCGCTTTGGCAATTTGAGCTTTGCCGGATAAAATCGATTTCATCAAACCGCGATTGTAGTACATAGCCGGTGTCTGGCCGGTGACGAAAGTATGCGCTTTTGCCCACCCCTGGCCGAAGCGCACTTTTAATGACCCTGTCTGGGCATCCTTATCCGCTGCCCCGGGGTCTTCAGTGACATAAAGCCCAGGTATGCCAAGGCCTCCGCCGGCCTGTGTCACATCCATAATCGCGTTTAATACAGCAGCCGGCTGTTCACCGCTTTCTCCATGTCCTGAAGCTTCAAATCCGACCGCATCAATGGCAGCATCCACTTCCGGAACGCCCAAGATTTGTTCAATTTGTTCGCCCAACCGATCATGTTCTTTCAAATTAACTGTTTCACACCCGAAACTTTTCGCTTGTTGAAGCCGCTCTTCATTTAAGTCACCGACAATAACAGCGGAGGCGCCAAGGAGTTGGGCTGAATGCGCCGCGGCTAGTCCTACCGGTCCCGCTCCAGCAACATAGACCGTGGAACCCATTGTGACACCTGCTGAATAGGCACCGTGAAACCCGGTTGGGAAAATATCGGTAAGCATTGTCAGGTCAAGGATCTTGTCCATCGCTTGATCCTTATCAGGGAACTTCAAAAGTTGAAAGTCGGCATATGGAACCATTACATATTCCGACTGACCTCCGACCCAGCCGCCCATATCTACGTAACCGTATGCCGAACCGGGACGATCCGGATTCACATTCAGGCAAATATGGGTTTTTTGTTGTTGACACATGACGCAGCGACCACAAGCGATGTTAAAAGGAACCGATACCATATCCCCTTTTTCAATAAATTCAACGTCTCGCCCTATTTCAATGACTTCCCCGGTGATTTCATGTCCGAGAACCAAGCCCTGAGGGGCCGTTGTTCTGCCGCGAACCATATGTTGGTCGCTTCCGCAAATATTTGTCGCTATAACTTTAAGGATAACCCCATGCTCACATTTTCTGTTGACGTTTTCTTTCGGTACACCGGGACCATCTCTAAGAATGAGTTCCGGATAACCGATGTCTTCGACCGTGACCTTTCCCGTACCTTGATAAACGACGCCTTTGTTGGATGCCATAATGATCCCTCCAAAAAAGTTGTAACCGCTTGCATTTTTTGCGTTAAAGGAGTGCAAAAAGAGCAAGGGATGGTGTGAATATAATATAAATTAAAAATATTATATCATTATCTCTTCTTGCTATTAATTGTATAAAAAGACTTAAATCATGTAAAATGATTAAAAACGATAGGTTTTATCATTATTAGAAATAAGGGGTTGACCTACTTGAGTTTTTTTAAAAAAGGGAGGGAAGCTTAAATTGGAAATCAAAGATTTGAAAATTTTCAAATCAGTAGCTTTTTACGGAAGTGTCAGCAAAGCCGCCCATGAATTAAATTATGTTCAATCCCATGTGACGACGAGAATTCAATTGTTAGAGAAAGAATTGCAAACACAATTATTTCACCGGAACAGCCGTGGCATGATTTTAAATCCTGAAGGAAAAAAGCTTTTATCGTATACGGAGAATCTTTTAACCACGCTTGATGAAATGGTAAAAGTCGTTCAAGATTCGGACCAACCATCAGGTGAACTTGACTTGGGAACCGTTGAAACCGTCATTCGGCTCCCACACATTTTATCCGCTTATCACAACGATTACCCAAACGTTGACTTATCATTGGTCACAGATGTCACGGAAAACCTGGTAGAGCAGGTGCTTGCACACAAAATAGACGGTGCTTTTGTCACCGGATTTGAAGAACACCCTAAAATCACCCAACATAAAGTTTTTCATGAAGAATTGACTTTAATTTCTAATAATGAAGAAATGTCATTGGATGAATTCGCCCATAAACCATTACTCGTGTTTAAACAGGGGTGCAGCTACCGGGCCAAGTTAACGGCATGGATCCAAGCCGAGGGCATACATCCCGCGAACATTATCGAATTCGGCACGTTGGAAACGATTTTAGGATGTGTCGTATCGGGTTTAGGTGTTACACTTCTTCCGAAGTCTACCGTCCACCATTTGGAAGAGGAAGGACTTGTTCGTTGCATGAATCTTCCGGAACAGTACAGTCATGTGACGACCGTTTTTATAAGGCGGTCAGACGCTTACCTGACCAATTCGATGAGAAAATTCATAGAAACGATTGACACGGTCAAAGAAACCAGACGTGCAAACCCGTTAAGATATCAGTTTTAATGAACGATGCTATCAACAACAGTCATTTTACCTGATAGAAGATCTCTCTTATACTATGGACAAATGCCCTGCATTTTGAAAATTCAACCACATTGGGAGGGAATTTGTAATGAGCACATTAAACTTAAACGCTGCAAAAACCTTAATCGAAGCCGCTGAACGTGAATCACAGAACATTGGTGTATCGATGGTCATTTCGATTATGGACGAGGGCGGCAACCTGATCGCCACCCACCGGATGGATGATGCGTGGCTTGCCAGTATCGATATCGCGCAAAATAAAGCGTGGACGTCTGTTGCTCTTAAAATGCCGACATCCAATTTGGAGGATGAGACGGTGCCCGAAGGTTCGCTTTACGGATTAAACACGACAAACCAAGGAAAAATTGTCGTGTTCGGCGGCGGGATCCCGCTCGTTAAAGACGAGAAAGTGATCGGCGCCGTTGGTGTAAGCGGGAGCACAGTCGCGCATGATGTGCAAGTAGCTGAGGCAGCTGTGAAAAAATTTGAAAGTGTGCAATTAAGTGAAATTCGGTGACACAAGGGAGTGGCCAACATGAACACGGATTATGATGTCATCGTTGTCGGCGCCGGATCCATGGGGATGGCAGCCAGTTATTATTTAACAAGACAAGGGGCAAAAACCTTAATGATTGATGCTTTTGATCCGCCCCACGCCAATGGAAGCCATCACGGTGAAACTCGAATTATTCGCCATGCATATGGGGAAGGAAGGGAATACGTGCCTCTGGCGATAAGAGCCCAGACACTCTGGGATGAACTACAGGAAGAAGCTGACGAAACGATTTTTGAAAAAACAGGCGTGCTCGGATTCGGACCTGAAGGCTCGGCGTTTATCGATGAAGCGATCGCGAGCTCCAAGGAATATTCACTGTCTCTTGATTTGCTGGACGCCGATGAAATCAATGAACGCTGGCCGGGGATACAACTTCCGAAAGGGTACAAAGGCTGTTTCGAACCAGAATCCGGCGTCCTTTATAGCGAAAATTGTATCCGTGCTTATCGGCAATTGGCTGAAAAAAATAACGCCACCTTGTTAACAAATACACCGGTTATGAATATAGAGACCTATGAAGACGGTGTTTCCGTCCACACGGAAAACGGCACATTCACATCAAAAAAACTTGTGATTAGTGCCGGGGCATGGAACGGGAAAATTCTGTCTAACTTAGGGTTGGATCTTCCACTGCAACCGACGCGCCAAACGGTTACCTGGTTTGACTCCGACCCATCATTGTATGATGCTGGTGCGTTCCCTTCCTTTTTTGTCGATATGCCAATGGGCGTATATTATGGATTTCCCGGCTTGGACGATTATGGGTTAAAAATCGGACGTTTTGACGTCGGACAAAAAACCGAGCCGGCTTATGTCAACCGTGAATATGGGATTTTTCCGAATGATGAAGGCGACGTGCGTGAGTTTTTGGAAACATATATGCCTGAAGCGGCTGGAAAATTAAATCATGGCCGCGCTTGCATATTCACAAGAACGCCAGACGAACACTTCATTGTTGATCTCCATCCACAACATTCACATATCGCTATTGCTGCAGGCTTTTCCGGACATGGCTTTAAATTTGCCAGTGTTATCGGAGAAATTTTGAGCCAATTGGCTTTGGACGGACACACCGAGCATGATATCTCGATATTCTCCTTGTCGCGGCCGGAATTACAACAACCAAAAATACCGATAAAATAACGAACAGAGAACATTTTTCTCTGTTCGTTATTTTGTCAATCGCTTTTTCTGCTCGGAAGCTCCCTTTGTTCAAGGGTTATTTAACGTGCGGTCATGATGTCCGCAGTTACGTAAAATAATCGTATCTGGCTTTTGTATTTCGAAAGTGATCCGTAAATCCATGTTAGCGCTAGCTTCCCATATATCAGGATTCCGATAACCCTTCATTTTCCTCAACCTTAATGAAGGATGGGAATAATCATTTTCCATTGTTCGCAAAGCTTTTTTGATGATTTTCTGTGACTGTGAATCCAATTTTTTATATTTTTTTATAAAAGGCTTCGTGAAGTGAAGTTCCATTTAGTTTTCCTCGTTCGCCCATCTTTCAGCCTCATCGCTATCAAGCCAATGGATCGCATCTTCCGTATTTTGAAAAGATTTTACTCGCCCTGCCTTAATATCCTCTTCTGCTTCAAGTTCTTCTTTTTGCCATTCTTCCGTCCAAAACCACGCCTGATCTTTTGGGATTTCAACTGTGGGTACAATGACGATTCTTCCGTTCTCCAGGCGACATTCAAGCCGATCGCCCTCCTGCAAATTTAAAGCTTCCACAAACTCTTTGGGGATGGTGACTTGTGAACGTCTTTTAAAGCGAATAGATTCACGCTGCATCGTAGTACCTCGCTCCTTTATTGTGCTATTATATGTTTTCCTCTCGCGATTGATTATGCGAAAGTTTGATTTTCATACTTCATTCTAACATAAAAATGTCATTTTTACATTCAGGACATTTGTCCGGTTAAACCATCCTCGACGTCGATATCTTCGATCACCTTTCCCATTTCAGTACCGGATGTACCTAATCCTTCAATACCTCAACAGGGTTGGTCATGTCAATGAACCGATTTGTATTTATTTCAGAGGCAATAAATACATTTAATCCTCTTTACCGCCCGATCAGAGCACAAAAAAAAGCAACCCTAAACGGGGTGCAATTTATTGTTTATTTTGTGATTCTGCTATAATTCTCGCTTGTTTTTCCATTCGCTTGTCTTGCTTCTTTTCATGTACTACCAATATAGCATGTATGGCTCCAGGAACCCATCCCAAGATCGTCAATACTATGCTTATAATCCCCTGAAACGGCTTACCGACCAAAAAAACAGCAAGCGGGGGAAGCAAAATAGCTAACAAATACACCTTTATCAAACCCCTTTTTTCAAATATTGATTATACTGTACCATAGTTAACTATTTTTTACCCTTGGTTTTTGTATCACTACAAAGCACAAATAAAAATGAACATTCTACCTTTCCGTTTGGAAACGTAAAAGCCTCCCACCATTACACCAATAATTTCCTCATATAGTATTGGCATTCGCCTTCGATGGGATAGCCGTCCATCTTTCCTACGATCTCAAAGCCGTGCTTCATGTAAAAATCCGGTGCTTGCCAACTTAGTGTCTCCAAGTACATCATGCGGCAGGAATGATTCATCGCTTCTGCTTCCATTCGCTGCAACAATTGTTTTCCTAAACCCCGGCCTCGATAAAACGCGTCAACGGCAAACAGCGAGATGTGCATATTGTTCCAAAAGATCTCGCCGTTAATGCCGGCAACGATGTTACCTCCATCCCTGATTACAAAACAGACGAGCGTCTTTTCCCGGTTGGCGAATGCCGGTCGCTTTGCTTCCGTATCAGCTTGCAGGTGGGCAGTGATCGCTCCTTTCGCTTCTTCATAATCGACACGTTCAATGGGCATAAGCTATTTCCTCTCACCGATCTCCCGAGAAAGCTGACCGACAAACGCATCCAATGATTCGGTGTTCGTCTCTTTTTCTCCGTATTTACGGATATTCACTTCATTTGCTTCCATCTCTTTATCCCCAAGTACGAGGGTGTACGGGATTTTTTTCGTTTGTGCTTCCCGAATTTTATAGCCAAGTTTTTCATCACGAAGGTCCGTTTCCACGCGAACACCAGCAAATTGCAGTTTTTCTTTGACCTGTTTGATATATTCAGCATGGATATCCGGGGAGACGGGAATGAGTTGCACTTGCACGGGTGCGAGCCATGTTGGGAAAGCTCCCTTATATTCTTCAATGAGAAAAGCGACAAACCGTTCCATCGTGGAGACGACGCCGCGGTGAATGACGACCGGGCGATGTTCTTTGCCGTCTTCGCCGATATAGGTAAGATCCATTTGCTCAGGTAAGTGAAAATCAAGTTGAACGGTAGATAGGGTTTCATCTTTTCCAAGCGCTGTTTTCACTTGAACATCAAGCTTTGGACCATAGAAAGCCGCTTCTCCGACTGCTTCCACATACTCCGTCCCGTGTTCATCCATCGCTTCTTTTAATAAAATCTGTGCTTTTTCCCACATCTCATCGTTATCGACATATTTTTCCTTATCTTCCGGGTCACGATACGATAGACGGAAATAGTAATCGTTAATGCCGAAGTCGTTGTACACATTCTGGATAAGGTCAACGACGCGCAGAAATTCTTCTTTCATTTGATCGGGCCGACAGAAAATGTGCGCATCATTCAACGTCATGGCACGCACACGCTGCAGGCCGGCCAAAGCACCGGACATTTCATGGCGATGCATCGTGCCAAGTTCGGCAATGCGAAGGGGCAGCTCCCGGTAGCTGTGTAATTCGTTCTTGTAAACCATCATATGGTGCGGGCAATTCATCGGGCGCAATACGAGGTCTTCGTTATCCATTTCCATCGGCGGAAACATATCGTCCTGGTAATGCTCCCAGTGACCGGACGTTTTATAGAGATCGACGCTTCCCAGCACCGGTGTATACACATGGTCATAGCCGAGACGTTCTTCAATATCTGTGATGTAGCGTTCAATCGTACGACGGATCGTCGCGCCTTTCGGCAGCCATAACGGCAAGCCCTGTCCAACTTGTTGGTCGACGGTAAACAAGTCCAATTCTTTTCCAAGCTTACGGTGATCCCGTTCTTTTCGTTCTTCCAATAGACGTAAATGCTCATCCAATTCGCCTTGCTTCGGAAAAGCAGTGCCGTAAATGCGTTGCAGCATTTGATTGTTGCTGTCCCCGCGCCAGTATGCCCCGGAGATGTTCATAAGCTTGAACTTTTTCAGTTTCCCTGTTTCGGGCACGTGAACACCACGGCAAAGGTCGACGAATTCCCCTTGTTCATATAACGAAACCGTTTCCCCTTCGGGAATCGCGTCCAAAAGTTCTAGTTTCAATTCATCCCCTTGCGCTTCAAAGAATTTTTTTGCTTCTTCCCGGGACACTTCCTTGCGTACAATCTCATGGTTCTCATCGATAATCTTTTGCATCTCTTTTTCGATTTTTGGTAAGTCCTCTGGTGAAATCGTCGATTCGGTCTCGATATCATAATAGAAACCATCCTCGATCACCGGTCCAACCCCGAATTTGGCATCGGGATACAACCGTTTCACCGCTTGCGCCAATAAGTGGGCGCTACTGTGACGCAAGACTTCAAGACCTTCTTCATCTTTAAACGTCAAAATTTCGACCTTTCCGTCGTTCGTAAGCGGCGTACGTAAATCAAGCGATTGACCGTTTAATTTTCCGGCTGCCGCCTGCTTTTTTAAACCGGGACTAATAGCGGCCGCAACGTCTTCCAACGTCACGCTTTCATCGAATGCCTTTACTGATCCATCCGGAAACGTTAATTCTGGCATTTTTTCATCTCCTCCTATTTTTTCCGCACGAAAAAAAAAGCCCGCCCCAAAAAGGGACGAGCTTAACCCGCGGTTCCACCCTCGTGCCTTGCCAATACGCAAGACGCTCGGACCGGTTAACGCCCGGGATGACGGCAACAAATACTGTTCGTTCTTCGTTGCAGCTCCGAGGTGGTAAACATCAGGATCGTCGATAAAAAGCTTTCAGCCGGCGGCTTTTCTCTCTGGGATCTTCATCCTGACATTCGCGTCCTCTTCCGTGCCTTTAATCATTGAATCCATTATAAAAAGGTTTGTCGGAAAATGCAAGTGCTGCATTCACTAGTACAACGTAACTTAATCGCTCAATCACACTTGAAACCTTCTAATGATTGGTTCGTTTATGTCTATTGGCGGTTTCCTTCCGGCTTTCGAAGACTATTTTAATCACTAACGAGAGAGAGCTTTGGCGACCTATCTCCGGCTTTCGAAAGTCATTAGGTCTTCAACGATAACTTTTGACGACCTAACTCTGGTTCTCGGAAGTTGTTAGGTCGTCAAAACAGATAGCCTCACACCGGTTCGGAAACGGTGTGATCACTTATTTCAGCCGTTCTGCACTAACAAGCCTCTTTGCGTTAATCGATATTAAAAAATTTGGCTTTTCACCAAGCTTTTATGACGAAAAGCCTTAGTCGAAACTTATGCAGGTAAGAAAGTTGGTTTATACTTACCTGCTAAAATATCCGTGGCGTCTTTGAGTCCCGATCAAACCAAACTAAAAATATTTTGGGGTATTTATGATATAATAGGAAACAGGTATGCATTCGATTTATCGATTTTCGATAATGAATAGGGTGATTGGCGTTACCCCCCCCGAAAGGGGGTGATGCCATGGCTTTGACGCTAATGATTTCGTTCTCCATGATGATCATAACACTCATCGCTGTCGTTGTCGCAATTTTGAACCAAAAAAATAGCCCCTTATTCACAATGGGCAAGGGCTATTTTTTTCATTGAAACTAGATAACGCCAATCCCCTGTTATCGAAATCAGAAGAATGGGTATCTATCGCGACCGCAGTTCCAGCTGTGGTCGCTTTTTATTATATGTGATGTTACCTATATCATACCACATTTTCAGGGGAAATAAACAGAGGTGCACACATTCATTCTTCAGACCATCCCCAATAACGTATGCGAAATATTCACCGAGTGTTGATGAATGCGGAGCATGCTGGTCATCAAGTCGGAAAATACAACGCTGACGGTGCTGCTTTCACTCGCTCCTTGATAGAAATGTTGATAGCGAAGCTCTCGTTCCATCCGTAATATTTTCGGGTTGCTGTGGATGACACGGATGGCCACTTCTGCGTCTTGATCCCGAAAGCCTTGAATGGCATCGTCAAAGCTTTTCATCACTTCTTCATAGAGTTCGGTCACTTTGGCTCGTTCCCATTCACTCAACCGCTTCCCGCCGTGATCTAACTTCGCGATCGTTCGCGTCATGTCCTTCACCGTGTTCGCCATTCGTTCCATATCATTGTTAAAATAAAGCAGTTTGAGTGCTTCTTCCGATTCCCGGTCATTCAAGTTTTGTTCCATCAATCGTTGCAGGTGGTGATAGGTTGCTTTATAAAGATGATCGATGACTTTTTCTTCGGCCACAACTGCTTCTCGGATTTTTTCATCTTGAATCATCGAAATCATATACGGAAGCATGTGATTCCGTATTTTTCCGGCTGCCCGTTCCAATTCCTTGCGCGCTTGCAATAGCCCAACGGAAGGAAACTGAACGGAATCGCGGTCGATATATTTCACATCTTTCGCCGGTTCCGTTTTCTCCGGCAAAAGTTGGACCATCCAATCGGCAAAACGGTTGCAAAAAGGGAGAAGCAACAGCATGTTCACGATATTAAAAATCGTATGCGCGTTCGCGATCTGGCGCTCTATGTCGCCACCCAAAAGCGGAAGTGCTTGCACAAACAAACTCGTGAACGGCAAGAATACGAGAACACCGATGGCTTTAAAGAAGGCATGGGCAATCGCTGCCCGCTGGGCGTCTTTCGATGCTTTCAAGCTGGCAATCATCGCCGTAACGACTGTGCCAAGATTGGCGCCATAAACCGTATACACCGCGGCCTCCAACGAAATCAAACCGCTGCTTGTAAGCGCAAGCGTGAGCGCGATCGTGGCCGCGCTGTTTTGAATAATCCCTGTAAATACGGCCGCCACAAGCACAAAAAGCAATGGGTACTCGGCAATCATCACTAAGGATTCCCGGAACCATTCACTCGACTGCAAAGGCTCCATGGCCCCCGTCATCAAACCCAAACCGAAAAAAACAAAGCCAAAGCCCAACACAATCGAGCCATAAGAGCGGCGTTTAGAATCAAAAAGAAATAAAAGCATCCCGAGAATCACGAATACAAGGGCATAATCCGTAATCGCGAAAGCGATGAGTTGCACGGTCAACGTCGTTCCCACCGCTGACCCGAGCAATACGCCCATCGCTCTGCGCAAACTGATCAACCCGGCGTTAACAAAGCCGACGATCATCACCGTTGCCGCCGTTGACGATTGTAAAATGGCCGCAAGCACGATGCCGGCCAAGGCGCCGTACCATTGATTTTTCGTTACTTTTCGGAGAAACAGGTTTAGTTGATAGGACGAGGACGTTCTCAATCCTTCGCTGGCGACATGCATCCCGTACAAAAAGATCGCAAGACCGCCAAGGAGTTGAATGCTAACTTCGATCCAGTTCATTGTTCTCGCTCAACCTTCAATTAATATTTACGACGCTGAATATTTACGACATGATCAGCCATTCGCTCCACATAACGAATCGCCAAAAAAAGCGGTGCCAGCTTTTCGATTTGATCCGGCGTTTCTTTCATATCCCGGATAATACGCTGTTGCAATGAAAAAAATAATGCATCGACGTCCTCGTCCATTTGTTCCACGCTTTTGTCCGATTGGGGCGTCCCGGCGCGCATGCCTTCCAATGTTTTCGTTAACATAGCCGTACTTACCTGCAGCATCTCCTTATACCCATCGACAAATGACGCGCTGACATACGGACGCAAATCATCCACGTCCAATTCCTTTTTGAGTTCGGCCACATTGACCACCTGATCGCCAATGCGTTCAAACTCCCGCGCCATCCTCATCATCGTTGTCAATGTCCTCAGTTCTTCCGGCAAAGGCTGCTGAAGGCTGATTAAATGCAAAATAGATGTATGGATTTGGTGGTCAAACGCATCGATCGATTCATCTTGTTGGATCACAACATTTGCATCTTTGGTTGGAATAAAAAAAACATCTTTCACGTTTTCCATCTGATGCAAAACTTCTTCGCCCATGCTGAGGAGATCTCTTTCAATCATTTGCACTTCATTACTAAAATTTGTCATTTTATACATGATTACATCCCCCCACCTAAAAATTCCGTCCTATAGATTTCTATTCATCGTATCCCTACAAAATACGCTTCATACGATTAAATCCACTTTTTCAAAACCGTCATCTGTTATTTTTACCAACCCTTTATCCGATAAACGAAGTTCGGGGATCACGACGAGGGCGAGAAGCGATAATGTCATAAATGCATAGTTCATCGTGCAACCGGCTTCGGCAAGTGCATGACTAATTGCACGCGACTCTTCCGCCACTTGTTCAAAAGAGGCATTTGACATTAATCCTGCAATCAGTAAAGGCAAGACTGTCTCCCCTTTTTCCGTTATGACAACAATGCCTCCTTGCATCCCCGCTACTTTATTGGCAGCTGTTGCCATCATCCCATCGTCATTACCGATCACCATGAGGTTATGACTGTCATGCGCTACGGTTGAAGCTATTGCAACCTGCTTATCAAAGCGGAGTCCTTTCAAAATACCAAGACTTTTGTTTCCGTTTCGTCCATGACGTTCAATAACGGCCATTTTACAAAGGTCATCATGAAGAAGGATTTCTCCTTTTTCGCAAGAAAGACTGATATGTTTTTCTTGCGTGTACACCTGATTCTCGTTTACTTCAATCGCTCGCACGTTTACTTTGCTTCCATCGGGAGCAGGAGAAGTGATCCGAAAATCGTCTGCATTTATTTCTTTTCCGAGATGAACCGAATGGATGGCTTTTTCGGGTAATGGAAATTCCGGGAGATTCGTAACCATCTCCCCACCTTGCGCCACGACTTGTCCGGTCGCTATTGTCGTTCCAACGTTTACATCTGCCAGTGTCCCTTCTAGTAAAAGAAGGTCTGCAAACCGTCCGGGAGCCACGATGCCGACATCATTGGAAACGCCAAACCGTTCGGCGGGATTAATCGTCGCCATTTGAAACGCGATAACCGGCGGAACGCCTTGGGCAATGGCGTGACGGACGACAAAATCCATATGCCCCTCATCAACGAGAGATTCGGGACTACGGTCATCCGTAACCAAAAGCATGCGTCTCGTATTCAAGCCGTGCTCCGTATATGCTTTTATCGTTTCCGCAACATCATGCCAAGCTGAACCTCTTCGCAATTTTGCATACATCCCGAGACGTACTTGGGCAATAATGTCCTCGGCCGTAGAATTTTCATGATCACCGCTAATGCCCGCGGCTGTATACGCAGAAAGTCTGCGATCATCTTCCGGGGGCCATGTATAATGGCCATCCGCCGGCCTACCGGCACGCAACGTTTCTTCGATTTCAGCAAGCATCTTCTCATCGCCGTAAACAACCCCGGGGAAGTTCATTACTTCGCCAAGGGCATTGACATCGGTCCCCCACGTGAACGCTTCCGCGACTTCCTTTGGGCCAATGACAGCGCCATTGGTTTCAAAATCTTCGTTTGTCGACGGGACACATGAAGGCACTTGCATATACGCTGCCAACGGTGTCTGCCGCGCTTCCTCCAACATCAGTCTCAACCCGTCAAGGCCAAGCACATTTGTAATTTCATGGGCATCGAAAAAGCCACCAGTCGTTCCTTTCGGCATAACGGCCCGGGCAAATTGCGTTGGTCTTATCTGACTGCTTTCGATGTGGCAATGCCCGTCCAGTAAACCGGGCGTTAAATAGCGATTTTCAGCATCAATAACTTTCGTCTTTTTTCCGATCGCATGATCAGCGTTTTTGCCAACATACGCGATTCGTGTACCTTGAACGGCAACGTCGGTTCCGGGCAAGATTTCATTTGAAATAACGTTTACCAATCTAGCACCTTTGATCACTAACGTAGCGCTCTGTTCTCCTCGAGCCGTGGCATTTAAATCTCTGATACAATCTGCTTGTGTGGGACGTGGGAAGGATAAAGCCATGGTAATTTCGCTCCTTTTGATAATGATTTACGTTCATGCTTGCCTCTATCTTAACAGAACATCTTGATTTTCACCGCAAATTGTTCCTCCTGTTCTATCCAATAAACCATAATTATTTCCCGGGCAATACTTATAATCCAAAAGCTAATGAACGCGATCAATAAACAAAAAAACACCACCGTTAAAAATGTGGTGCCACCTTTTCTTATTTTTTGCTCTTCACTAAAGTCTCTCGTTGATATTAGTGTATAATAACACGGGCAAGCGGAGGAAAAAACACGGGGGTTGTGGGAAAGCGAAGCGGGAAGACCCCACAGAAAAAAGTGTATTTCTTTTTTCCACTTTAAGAACGTTAGCTTTGTTAATGGAATAAAGTTTAAGTAAAACCAAAGCTCCCACCATTAGAACTTGTGGAAGCCAAATTTTTCTAAAAGGAGACTTTTTTTCCGTAGCAATAATCATCAATCATGATTACACCTGTTTGTCATCCTTAAATTTTAGTGTCGGGCCAGTTTTTTCATCTCATGTTGTGAAATTCCATTGTGCGAACGAGCGCGCATTTAATCGCTCTTGAAAAATGGCCCGTAAGGTTTGAATAACCCCATCATCTTGTGACGTATAGATATAGAGGCGTCTGGGAGCTATGCTTGCAATCGGACTTATAATCATTTCCGCCGGATGCAACCCTTCTTCGAATACAAGGGCTGATTCTGTATATTTCAACCTTTGATTCGGCCCCCACTCATTTCCTTCCTTATCCACCAAGCAAAAATATTCACGGTTTTCATACCATAGATGAAGTTCCTGCATTTTAGGCGTTGCTTTTTCCACATGGGAACGCAGTTCATCCACGACCGTCTGGTATTCTTGTTCCATCTGATACTCATCAATCACTACTTCGGCAAGGTGTTGTAAATAGCTTTCGTAATTTCCGGTGCAAAAAGTAAGAAAAGGGTTCCAATAAAAAACGGATCGGTTGCTCAATTGTTCATGAATCGCTACATATAAAACCGTTTTTCGTTCTACCGACCGTCTCGCTTCCGGAATTTCGGGCCGCTCCCCGGCAAGCATGTCTCTGGCCAGCTCCATCACCTGTTCTCGTTCATTCGGTTCGCGGAACTGATAACGTTCTCTGATGAGCTTTTCAATAAAGGATACTTCATATCGTTGAATTATGTCATCGGTTAACACCGCGGCCACGTAAGGGCGCACACTATGCTCCCACTCCATGTCCGAACCCTCATATCGACAATGAATCACATCTTGGCCGAAATGCATTTCAAAGGAAAATGATGGGATTACTGTTAATCTTGAAAGCTCCCTCTTTACACGGTCATACACACGTGCACAATCATGACCATGAGTAAATTCAATTGCTAACAAACGAAGCCCTCCTCCGAACTCTGCAATAATCGATGCCGTATCTATGCACGCCATTCAGTCTGCTATCATGTGTATGGGCAGGCCTTCTGTTTCATGCCTAATTTTTGCGAAAATCAACAACCAGATCCGTCCGCAACCATATCGATCCAGGATTTTTAAACGAGACAAAGAGGGGGAATCGATGAACTTCACACTACGCATCATTTTATGTTGAATAGCTCTGTCATACGTTATTATTTTTCAATATGAGCGTTTTTATATCGTATAAATTCATCCGTCGTCGTGGAAAGCAGCTACGCGTTCTATTACACGAAAAACCCCCGCGAGCGTTACTCACGGGGGGGGGGGGGGTCATCGTTCTGTTACTAGTTTTGCATCACAAAGTCTTTTTTCGCTCGTTCATCTTCCGCAAACACATGCAGTGTATTATATTTCGTATCCCGAACGGCCGGGGTTTTGCCTGCTTCTCGGATGATATCGAGCGCGCGGTTATTGTTCACTTTATATGTGGCGCCCGCGGACGAAACGACGTTTTCTTCAATCATCGTGCTTCCGAAATCGTTGCAACCGAAATGGAGGGAGCGCTTGCCAGTTTCCGGACCCATCGTTACCCATGACGATTGGAAATTCGGTACGTTATCGAGGAATAGACGAGAGATCGCCACGTTTTTCAAATACCCGTCCGCTGAAATTCGTTCGCCTTTCATCCGGGTATTATCAGGCTGGAACGTCCAGGAAATAAAAGCTAAAAATGGGTTTACCTCATCTTGGGCATCACGAACGCGCTGCAAGTGCAATGCCCGCTCCCGGTAGGATTCGCCAAATCCAATCACCATCGTGGCAGTTCCATGCATGCCGGTTTTTTTAGCCAATTTCATGCAGTCCATCCACTCGGTCCATGAATCTTTTAAGCGGCTCACTTTTTTGCGGTTGGATTCCGTTAAAATTTCCGCACCGCCGCCGGGAAGGGAATCAAGGCCAGCATCTTTTAATTCTTGGAGTACTTCTTCCAGCGATAGTCCCGATACTTCGACCATTTTATAAATCTCCGTCGGCGAAAATGAGTGCATCGTGATGTCCGGGAAACGTTGCTTTATTTTTCTAAGTAAATTTGTATAATAGCTAAATGGGAGGTCAGGATTCGTTCCCCCTTGCATCAAAATTTCCGTTCCGCCAACATCAACGGTTTCCTGGATTTTATCCATAATTTCCTCATCGGAGAGGACATAGCCTTCTTCATGCCCAGGCGGGCGGTAAAACGCACAAAATCTGCAATACGTATCGCAAAGATTTGTATGGTTAACGTTACGGCCGATCACGAATGTCGTAATAGGGTCCGGATGCCATTTTTTCATCACTTCGTTGGCTGCTGCACCGATCTTTTCCAGCTCGCTCTCGTCACTTTCATATAATTCCACGGCATCGTCCATCGTTAGACGTTCGCCCGCGATTGCTTTTTCCAATATCGCGTCGACGCTCATGAGGCATCCTCCTTCAATCATCGTCTTCTCTCATATCCTATCATAAAATATGAACAAATGACGAATTTCATAACTTAATAATGTCTTTCATGATACCTCTAGTGCAGATTTTCCGCCCTTCAGAGGTGCCGTAGCTGCTTCTAAACAAAATTTTCCTTATTTTGGTCTTTCTTTACCCGCGATGAATTACAGCATGATTACCTTCGATGTGCCCTCATTTAGAGTTCTCTTAATTTAGAACAGATTACGTCTCCCTGCGATTACGGCCCGATAGATACAGTTGTTTCGTAAACGGACGAATGCGTTCCATAATGCGTTTCGCTTTCATCCTCTCTTCCCCACCTTTGTTGGAATAGGAAAGATGGTCTTCCAATTCTTCGTAGTCCCAGTTCGACGTAAAAATTGTAGGCAGTTTTGCAGTCATCCGATATTGCAAAATCGCCCCTAGGACATCGTCGCGAATCCAGTTTGACATCGTCTCCGCACCGATATCATCGAGCATAAGCACCGGCACACGTTTCACGGCGTCGATTTTTTCACTCACATTCCCCTCTCCGACTGCTTGGCGCATCTCGCGAAAAAATTCAGGCGCATACACGAGCAAGGATTGAATTTTTCGCTCTGCCAGAGCATTCGCGATCGCAGCGATTAAATACGTCTTTCCGACTCCGAACATCCCGTGTAAATATAAGCCTTGCCCATTTTCTCCAGGGTTTGCCTCCCGTTCAAATTCAAGCGCAGTCGCCAAAGCCGTCGCTCTCGTGTCATCCGTATCATCAATTTCCATATTTTCAAAGCTTGCTTTTTTAAATTCCTCGGATACATACAGGCTTTTCACAAGGGATTCTTGCTGTTTTTGACGATCCGACGCAATCTGCAACGGACAAGGATGATAGCGCATTTGAATCTGGCCATGTTCAGGGTATAATTCCGGTTGATAACCCGGCATCGGATTCGGACAATTTGCCAACCCCGGGCATCGATCGCAATTCCGCCAGGAATTCTTGTATTCAAGCAATGCCGTCCTTCCTTGGGCAATCGCATCTTCATTTAACGCCTTGCCGTTCTCGTCAAGCCAGCCGCTCACACGCGTGTCGTTCAACACGGTCTGTTGCACTCGTTCGAGCGCATCTTCCCAGCCGGCATCTTTCATATATTTTTTTAATGACGTTTGTATGGGTTCCATTTTGCGTCATTCCTTTCGATGCTGCTGTAAAAGCGACTGGATTTTTTCGCGCTTCTCATTGACGCGTTTTCGTTTTTCTTCGTCGCTTGCTTCCGCCATTTCACCGGTCAACCACTTCGGCAAACGCTCTTTGCGTTGATTTTGTTTTTTCTGTTGCTGTGTCTTGGTATTGGTATTGGTTCTTTTTTGTTGTTTTGTTCCCTTGCCTTTATACTCTTTTTTGGCAAGTTCCATTGCCTCTTCGACCGTTTTCAAGTTTTCTCTCGACCAGTGACCCGCGATTTTCTCGACGTGATTTCTGTCAAGTTTACGGTCGTTCACCCGCATCACATAATCAATCAGCACGTTCGCCACGCCCGGGTTCAGCTGATAATCAAAAAGCAACGATTCCGCCAAACGCGCATCCGCTGGAGGCACTTTTGCACCCTTATCCGGAAAACTTGCAAGCAACGTTAAAGGGGCGGTTGTTTCATAGTAACGAATCGCCGCGCTCGCTTCATCCAACGGTTCTTTGGTCGCGCCTTTCTTTTCCGACGTCTCGTCAGGTTGATCCGTCCGTAAACCGAGTGCCGGAGGGGACTGTCCATAAGACATTCGATACCATTCCTGGACCTTTTTTCGCAAGCGGTGAATATCCACTTCTTCATCGCCCACAAGCGCCTGCTGAATAAGCTGGCTCATGGAAGCAGCATCGACACGGTAGACAAATGCAAGGCGGCTAACTGCCTGTCTCACATCGGCGGTCAGAAGCACTTCACGGTTAAAAAAAGATGGCAAGCGCTGATATAAAAGATCGAAATCAAAAAAATTCTCCTGTATAGCAACCTCAGGGCTCTCAGGACCTGTCACGAGGGGCTCATTGCTTTCGCTTTTCCATTGCCCAGCATTCGGGATAAGTTCCGAAGGGTGAAGAGAGGTAAACACATCATTAAAGGAAGCGGTCACTTCCGACCAGTCGCCTTCCATGTCGGGAATGATAAACTGTTGCCGCAAGCGGCGGTATTTATTCTTCCCCGTGCGGTTGTATAAAAAAACACTAAGGACATCGTCGGAAAAAAATGCTTGCGGGGACATGGGCGGAAGAAGCTCATAAGAAAATTGCCGATCTTCGTCTTCACTCACCGCCAATGCGTATGTTTTTAAAAGCCCGATGCCCTCGAGTTTTCGGCGGGCTTCCAAAAGCGTCGACAAGTTTTCGCCGGTGACAATCATGAGTTCACGATGCGTCGTCCCTTCACATTCATACACCCCGCGTGTCAAACGATGATAGAGCGTTTGATAGAGATTCACGGCTTGAGCCCCGATCAATGGTTGATAGAGTTGCGTAAGCACTTGTTTGTCTGTCGCTCTGGAATCTTGAGTCATACGCACACGTAAACCATCCACAGGTAACACATGCTTCCAGGAGCCTTCCATGTGTACATCATCTCTTTTCAGATCCGTTTTCCTCATTTTGATTCATCAGTTCTTCCAATTCATTGATGAAAACATTGATATCTTTAAATTGACGATAAACAGAGGCAAAGCGAACATACGCCACATCGTCAATTTTTGCCAAGTGTTTCATAACCTGCTCACCTACCGAGTGACTGGACACTTCGGCCTCTCCGTCATTTCTTAACTCGGCCTCTACTTTTGTGACAATACCTTCTAGTTTTTCAAGCGCAACCGGCCGCTTTTCGCACGCGCGAATAAGTCCACGCAACATTTTCTCACGGCTAAACTCTTCGCGATTTCCATCTTTTTTTACAATGATGAGTGGCGTAACTTCCACAACTTCAAACGTTGTAAACCGATGGAAACATGACTCGCATTCCCTGCGACGTCGGATCGACTTATGGTCGTCATGCGGGCGCGAATCGAGGACGCGGGCACCGTTTGCTTGACAGGCCGGACAGCGCATCGAAAAACCTCCATTTCATCCATTGATTATAGTTTATCATATCATTTTCGTTCCCTGTTTTGGAAGTAAGGAATTTGTATGTAAAAAGACGCCCAACCTTCGTTGAACGCCTTTTTATGGCAGTGGTTTATCCATTGACCGTTGAAGTTTTCGCTGCTTTTTGTGCAATGAGACGTACAAGATCAACGACCCGGCATGCATAACCCCATTCATTATCGTACCAGGCCAGCACTTTTACTTGCCGACGGTTAATGACCATCGTCGACAATTCGTCGATAATCGAGGAATGGTCATTTCCGTTATAATCGACGGAAACGAGAGGCTCATCCGAAGAAGCCAGAATTCCTTTCATTTCTTTGTTCGCTGCCGCACGAAATGCATCATTAACTGCTGTCTCTGTCACCTCTGTCTTCAAATCACAAACAAGGTCCACCAAAGAAACATTCGGTGTCGGCACCCGTAACGCCGATCCGTTCAACTTTCCTTCAAGATGAGGCAGAACCTTTGAAATGGCTTTAGCCGCTCCGGTCGTCGTCGGAATAATGGATTGACCGCAAGCTCTTGCCCGACGCAAGTCTTTATGTGGATTATCAATATTTTTTTGGTCGTTCGTATACGAATGGACCGTTGTCATTAAACCGCTCTCGATGCCGAACGCTTCATCCAATGTTTTAACAACCGGTGCCAGGCAATTCGTTGTACAAGAGGCATTGGAAAGAATGTGATGATGCTCATCATCATAATCTTCATCATTTACGCCAATGACGATCGTTGCGTCCTCATCTTTTCCGGGGGCCGTGATTACGACCTTTTTTGCTCCTGCCTTCAAATGGGCTCCAGCGCCCTCTCTTGTTTTAAATTTTCCGGTGGATTCAATAACCACGTCAATATCCAGATCATCCCAAGGCAACTTCAACGGATCCCGGGATTGTACGATTTTAATTTCTTTTCCATTCACGATAATGGCTTCATCATTGGCCTCCACTGTCGCTTCAAATCGCCCATGAACCGTATCATGCTTGAGTAAATGCGCGAGTGTTTGCGGTGGATACGTCGCATTCACAGCAACAATATTTAGCGTATCATCAAAAAAAGCCCTGCGAAATGCCATTCTCCCTATACGGCCGAAACCATTAATCGCCACGGTTGCACTCATCTTGATTGCCTCCCAATTTATGATATACTAATTAGCTTCATTATATCGATTAGTATATCATATAACAATCGCTCGTACGATGTTTATGGTTAAAAAAAACTCATTAACCTAATCGTTCTGATACTTTTTAGACATGTCTTATGATGACGAGAGGGGATTTAATCCTCAACCTCCACCCCCCATTCCGTTAGAATATGTAGCAATTGATTTTTTGATTCGGCGCGGCTGCCGTCGTTATCGACAACCGCATCCGCGTAATCTTTTTTCTCCTTTAATGGCATTTGCGAACGTATCCGTTCAAGCGCCTCTTCTTTCGTACTCCCGTCCCGTTCCATCAGCCGTTTTAATTGCACATCCTCACTGACACACGCAAGCAGCACACGATCCACCGTATTCATTCTTCCATTCTCTACAAGCAAAGGGATATCGAAAATAAGCGTTCGATTGCCCTCGTTGATCAGTGCTTCTTTTTTGTTCATCATTTCCTTTTGAATCGCCGGATGTGTGATCTTATTGAGACGATTCCGTTTTTCTTTGTCGGCAAAAATAATGCTGCCGAGCGCCTTGCGGTCCAACGTGCCATCATCGTGAAAAACATCATTTCCGAAATAATCTTTGATTTCCTCGTATGCCGGTTGCCCGGGCTCGACGACCTCCCGGGCTACCGCGTCCGCATCGATGATCGGCAGATCCCAAGCCCGCATATAATCCGCAAGTAAACTTTTCCCGCTGGCAATACCGCCGGTGAGTCCTATGATCATATTACCCTTCCCTTTTTAGATAAAATTAGACAATCCGATGCAAACGATAAGCAACCCGGGCAAAAAAACGAGTTTATCGACGGCTTTTCGGCCGGAAAGTTTAAAACCGCCTTTTTTTCCAAGAACTAAAAATATCGAGCACATAACGAAAACGAACACCGCAAAGACAAGCACCGGATATCCAAGCATCGCGACTCCAAAACCGGCCCCAAAAGCATCCAAGGCGAGCGCAAATCCTAAGAGCATCGCTTCTTTAACGGAAATCGTCCCTGAACCATCCATATCGGCAGTAGTCGGCTTTCGCAACACTTGGATGACAAGGCCCAATTTTTTAATTTCCCAGTTGACCATCGTCCCTTCTTTATTTTTACGGACGGGCGGTCTTTGTGGCTGTTCATTCGGCCGTATTCCTTGATAAATTGCCCATGCACCGATCGCGATAAGAATGATGCCTCCCAGGTAATCGGCAAAATGGGCGGGGATATATTGGAAAACCACTCCCGCGAACAAACCCGCCATTAAAGCAGATATAAATGAACATAAACCGATAAGTACAACCGGCAACATGGAGATTTTAAGCTTGCGCATGCCGTACGTCATGCCAACTCCGAATGCATCTACACTAACCGCGAACGCAAGCACGAGTAACGCGACCCAGCCTTCCATCAGACATGCTCCCTCCAGCTATCTATTTAAGATAGCCTATGACAGGAGCCCATCCAATGTACTTCAAACCGAAGGCTGGCAATTTGGGCAATAGTGCGTTCCGCGCCCGGCGACGATTGTTCGTTCAATTTCCCCCTCACACATTTTGCACGGTTGCCCTTTACGGCCATATACATACAATTGTTGCTGAAAATACCCCATTTCCCCGTTGCCATTTAGATAGGAACGAATGGAAGAACCTCCGGCTTCGATGGCCGCTTCCAAGGTTACGATTGTTTCACGATGAACCCGCAAAATTGCGTTTTCATCAAGCGACGCGGCCGGATGGCCGGGAAAAATCCCGGCGCGAAACAACGCCTCATCTACATAGATGTTGCCAAGTCCGGCAACCGCGGATTGGTCTAGCAACACGGCTTTCACATTGCGGGTCGTTTTCGTGAATTTTTCCCGTAGGTAAGGAGGTTTGAAGGAAGGATCCATCGGTTCCGGCCCTAACTTTGCCAACGGTGCAACGCTCATTTCTCTGCCCTTCGGAAACAAATGCATCGTCCCAAATTTACGCACATCGTTATAATGAAGTTCACTGTTATCGTGAAGAAAAAATCGTACATGCGTGTGTTTCGTTGGCGCTTCCTCACTTAGGCTGTATTTCCCTTCCATGCGTAAATGGGAGACAAGCGCATAATCATCCAAACCAAAGATCAAAAACTTTCCCTTTCGACCGATCTGTTGAATCGTTTGTCCCGCGAGAAAAAGACGAAACGCCTCCACATCATCCGGTTCCTTTATCATCTTCGGCCATCCGACCTCAACATCGACAATTTGCTTATTTTGCACGAGTTTCGTTAATGTTCTCCTTACGATTTCCACTTCTGGCAATTCTGGCATACCTTCTCGTTTCTCCTCACTTCGCTTCGTACCAAGTTTCCCCATACGCCACATCAACGATAAGCGGCACATCAAGGGCAATTGTTCCCGTCATTGTCTCGGTGACGAGCGTTTCCATTTGTTCGATTTCTGTTGGCGGAACCTCAAAAATCAGCTCGTCATGAACTTGTAACAGCAGGCGACTTTGCAATCCTTGTCTCTTCAAATCATCTGCTACATCAACCATAGCTTTTTTAATGATGTCGGCAGCCGTTCCTTGAATGGGCGTATTCATCGCTGTTCGTTCCGCGAAACTTCTGCGGTTAAAATTTCGGTCGTTAATCTCGGGGAGATAACGCCGGCGCTTTAACAGAGTCGTAACATAACCTTCATCTCGCGCATGGAGCACAGCTTCATCCATGTATTTCTTCACGTTCGGATAACTTTCAAAATAACGGTCAATAAACGATTGGGCTTCTTTTCTTGTGATCCCGAGATTTTGGGATAAACCATAATCGCTAATGCCATAGACGATTCCGAAATTCACCGCTTTCGCCTGACGACGCATCGTGTCGGTAACTTCCTCTTTTCCAACGTCAAACACATCCATTGCTGTTTGCGTATGAATATCTTGTCCTTCGTGAAAAGCCGCTTTTAATTTTTCATCACCGGACATATGGGCAAGAACACGCAATTCAATTTGTGAATAATCAGCAGCCAAAATCACCCATTCGGGTTCTGAAGGAACAAAGGCTTTGCGTATTTTTCTTCCTTCTTCAAGGCGAATCGGGATGTTTTGCAAATTCGGTTCAGCCGAACTCAAACGGCCCGTCTGCGTGATGGCTTGGTTAAAACGCGTGTGGATTTTGTGCGTATCTGCATGAATAACCTTAAGAAGCCCCTCGATATACGTCGATTTGAGTTTCATCACTTGCCGGTAGTGCAAAAGTTTCGGAATGATTTCGTGTTCATCGGCAAGCTTTTCGAGAACGTCGGCAGCAGTGGAATACCCGGTTTTCGTTTTCTTGATGACCGGAAGTTCAAGCTTCTCAAAAAGAATCGGCCCCAATTGTTTCGGGGAATTAATATTGAACATTTCACCGGCAAGGGAATGGATGTCTTGTTCGAGCGACTGCAGGCGCTCGTCAAGTTCCTCACCCATATCAATCAACTGTTGTTCATCTGTCGCGATCCCCTGCAGCTCCATTTCCGCGAGCACTAATGATAAGGGAAGCTCCAACGTTGAAAACAAGCCGCTTTGTTCATTTTCATCCAACTCGGAACGAAGGGCTCCCTCTATTTTCCAAAGCGTAGCCGCTTTACGAGCCAAATGGTCGTTGAGCGTCGCGGCCTCAGGCTTGCTAAACTTCGCGCCTTTCCCATACACGCTTTCATCCGCTAAAACCGTGTGTAAGCCCCGCCGTTCAGCAATATCCGCCATGTCGTGCGCCGATAAAGAAGGATCCAAGAGATACGATGCAATGAGAGCATCGAAAGGCACGCCTTTGAGCGCGATATTCTTCCATCCCAAAGCGACGATGACGCGCTTGGCGTCAAATAAGTACTTTTCTTTTTTTTCATCGGCTAACCAATCACGAAAAGCATCCGTTGTGAGTGCGGTCTCCGCGGGGACGGTGAATGATCCGTTTTCATTTACAATGCCGACGCCCCAAATATCGGCATTGTGGTAATTCTCTACCGGCACTTCGACAATAAGAGCCGCCGGTGACGCGAGCATTTCATCTGTAATATTTTCCATATGTTGGAATTCAAATTCCTCAAGTGCCGCTTCCTCTTCTTCTATATCCTCGTCAGTCGCAATTTGGTTCATTAAAGAATTGAACCCGTATTCTTTAAAAAGCTGCCGCACTGCTTTACTGTCATACCCTTCATAAGAAAGACGGTCCAGCCCCAAATCAACTGGTGCTTCCCGGTTAATGACCGCCAATTGCTTGCTCATAAGGGCTTGTTCCCGGTATTCTTTCAGCCGTTCCCTCATTTTCGGACCGGATACATCATCGGCATGGTCCAGAACGTCTTCAATATTGCCATATTCAGCCAATAATTTAAGGGCTGTTTTTTCACCGATTTTGGGGACGCCCGGGATATTATCCGATGAATCCCCGCCGAGCCCTTTCATATCAGGAATGTGTGTGGCCGGTATGCCATACCGTTCAGCGATTGCGTCGGTGTCATACCAATCAACATTCGTAATGCCCTTTTTCGTAATCGCAACGTGCGTCCTGTCGGTCACGAGCTGAAGCAAGTCCTTATCTCCGGTGTAGATGCGAACCTGCCAGTTCTCGTCTTCTGCACGTTTGGCAAGCGTCCCGATAATATCATCTGCTTCATATAACTCGACCTGAACGGAGTTAATCGTAAACGACTGTAAAATTTCTTGAATGATCGGCAGTTGTTCCGAAAGCTCCGGCGGCGTTTTCTGGCGATCGCTTTTATAGTCTTCGAATTGTTCATGTCGGAAGGTTGTTTTCCCGGCATCAAACGCGATAAGCATGTGCGTCGGTTGTTCTTCCTCCAAAATTTTAAGCAGCATCGTTGTAAATCCATAGACGGCGTTTGTGTAGACCCCTTTATCATTCGATAAGAGGGGCAGGGCATAAAAAGCACGGTATGCCACGCTATTTCCGTCTACAAGCACGAGTTTATTCATAAATCGCAAGGCTCCTTTCGGCCAACCTGTATATCATGATTTTATTCTATCATAATTGACCCTCGTGAACATAAATAACATCCCCCGGAGATGGGGGATGTTATTGGTTTATATACTATATCTTTATTATTGATCGAGTTCTTTAATGTTATTAATGGGCAACCCTGTAACTTTTGATATATATTCAGGTTAGCGACCCTTTAATCGGTGTCCGCTGGCTGTTCGGGTGTTAATTGCATGGTTAGTGACCCTTCGAGCGTGGTTTTCACCTCTGTTTGGGTGCTAATAACTCGGTTAGTGACCCTTTAACCCGGTTTTTCAAGGCTGTTCGAGTCCTAACCCCGTAATGAATGAGCCCCAGAGCATTTATCCTTGTTTGTTTAACGGAGTAAATCACCCGTCTTTTCTATATCAACTTATCAATCAGTTCCATGGCGGTCATGGATTCACTTTTTTTCACCGCTTGGCCTCTCTTCATAACGATCAAATGTTTTCTTTTATTATAACAAAAAGAGGATGGCGTGTGCATGGCAAGTTCGAGGCGTCTTCGCCGGATCGTTTATCAGCCGAAAACGCCACTTTATCAGCCAAGTTTTGCAATATATGAGCCGAAATCACCAATATATCAGCCAAAACAAACGATTTATCAGCCATTCCATTCTTTCGGAAAACGAATCGTAAACGTCGTGCCCACGCTCGGTTCGCTCTTTGCCTCAATTGTACCTTCATGCGCCTCCAATAAGTGTTTAACGATGGCTAAGCCCAGGCCTGTGCCGCCCAGGTTGCGACTCCGTGCTTTGTCAACGCGATAAAAGCGTTCGAATATGCGCGGGAGGTCCTGTTTTTCAATACCTATCCCTGTATCACTCACTCGACAGACGATGAACTCGGCTTCCCCGTGAATATTTAGCTTTACTTCCCCACCTTCTCCGGTGTATGCGATAGCGTTCGTTAGCAAGTTCAAGAGTATTTGCTTTATCCGAGACGCATCACCAATCATTTCCGTGTTCCCCTCACTCGAAAAGTTAAATTGTAACGATTTGTCACCTGCTTTTTTTCTTAATAAACGCTCTGTTTCCGCTCCGATTTTCGAGAGAGCGATCGGTTGTAAATTCAACTGGAAGTTGTGAGTTTCAATGCGTGACAACTCGAGCAAATCGCTCACCAAATCTTGAAGGCGATCACTTTCCTTCCAGATTATTTCCAAAAACTGTCGTTGAACATCCTGATTCTCCATCGACTCACTGAGCAATGTTTCAGCGAACCCTTTAAGTGACGTGACCGGCGTCTTTAATTCATGGGAAACATTGGCCACAAAATCTTTCCGTATCTCTTCCAGCCGTTTCAAACCTGTGATATCATGCAAGACCACGACCACACCGTGTAATTGGCTTTTGCTATTAGTGACCGGCGTTCCGTAAGCTTCATAATGCTTTACAGACCAGCCATCGTCAAAATACAATTGCTCATGCGCATGTGTCTCGGTTAAAAAGACACGCTGAATGAATTGAACGAAATTATGATCATGAATGCAATCATAATAAAGATGTTCCAACCATTCACTTGTATCCGCTTGAAAAATGTCATCACACATACGGTTCGCGAGTGTTATATGGCCTCGGCCATCAATGAACAAGAGACCGCTACCCATGTTATCAATTAAAGCTTCCAAGTTTTCTTGTTGGCGCTCATAGTTTGACGTTGTTTTTTGCAGATTGTAGGCCAACGTATTAACAGATCGGGTTAATTGTCCCAGTTCATCGCTTGCCTCATCATGTGTTCGTGCATGATAGTTTCCTTTTGCAAGTTCATTGGCCATACCCGTCACCTGGCTAATGGGGCGCGTAAGCCTTTGCGTCACCCGATAGCCCAAAACAACGATGATGATAAGGGCAACCAGAAAACCAACGGCGATTATGATCCACATTTGACCGGTTGCTTCCTGAACAGCATCGATGGGGAGCGCTAGTCTTACGTAACCTTCATTGGTATCGCCTTCCCCTATTGGGTGAGCATAATAGAGCAGACTTCTTCCGACGGTTTCACTATCGCGAATGGTTGCCCCTTCGGGGCTCCCGGCCAATAGAATTTCTTCCCGATTAAGGTGGCTTTCCATTTCGTCGCCTTCAACGTCAGAGGACTCCGCGATGACCTCTCCATCTTCAGCAATGAACGTCACGCGTAAATCCAGTTGTATACCGATCTCTTCACTTAGTGTTTGCAGATCTTCCTCGCTTTCTTGAGCAACAGAGGCGATCATTCGCGCTTCTTTTTGTAGACGATCCACCGTTTCGTCCATATAGAAATCATTGATCAATTGACCAATGAGAAACCCTAAAGCCGCGAGCGTAAGTAAAATAATGATCAACAAAGAAGCCATCAAACGGGAACGAAAAGTATTCATTGTTTATCCGGGCTTTCCATTTTGTAGCCAATGCCCCGTACCGTTTTTATGTAGGAAGGTTTTTTTGTCTCCGGTTCTATTTTTTCCCTTAAATGGCTAATATGCACATCAACAATCCGTGAATCTCCCACAAATTCATAATTCCAGACTGCGTTCAGTAGTTGATCCCTCGTAAGCACCCGTCCGCGGTGATGAATTAAGTACAGTAACAATTCGAACTCCTTCGGCGTGAGCTCAAGTTGATTCTTATTAACATAGGCTTCATGATGATCCGGGTAAATGTCAATATCACCAAGAACTTCCTTCTTTTGATCCGTCTCAACACCCGGAGCGTTCATTGTACCTGCCTGTTCCACCCGGCGAATAATGGCGCGCACCCGCGCGACCAGCTCCCTGGGACTGAACGGTTTCGTCATATAATCATCGGCACCGAGTTCCAACCCCAAAACTTTATCAAATTCTTCATCTTTAGCCGTTAACATGAGAATGGGCGCGTTCACCTTTTGTTCCCTCAGATGCCGGCAAACCTCTAGCCCATCCATCCCGGGTAGCATCAAGTCGAGCACAATAAGATCGTACGTGTGCGCCATTGCCAATTCCACTGCTGTGTGCCCATCACTTGCGCTATCAACATCATATCCTTCTTTTTCAAGGTTGTAGGTTAATAGCGTGATAATGGATTCTTCATCATCTACGACCAACAATTTGTAAGCCATAGCCTCGCCCCTTCATTCACCATCTATCTATATCTTACTATAACTATGGATTGAGATCATAGCGTTCGCCTTTTTCAACAAACAATACTTGCTCGGAAATATTTGTGCAGTGATCGCCTATACGCTCAATCGACCGCACAATATAGGCCAGCTGCAACAATTGTGGTGCAGACGCTTGGTCTGCACGGACATGGCTCATGAGTGTGTGTATCATTTGTTCGTATTGCTCATCCAACCGATGATCCATTTTTTCCAATTCCAACGCTTTAGTTACATCCAATTCCCGGAAGGACTGCAATGATTGTACAATCATCTCTAAGGCATCTTCTCCCATCTTCTCTAACGTTCTTCCTTCGGCAGTGATATCCTGGTTTTCGATTTGTATAACGGACTTTGCCACTTCAACGGCAAGATCTCCGATCCGTTCCAAATCCGAGGCTACTTTAATAAAGGCTAGCACTTTACGAAGGTCGGTGGCAACGGGTTGTTGCGTCGCGATGACGTTCACTGCCCCTTCATCCAGGCGCGCTTCGTTTTGATTGAGATCTTGGTCAAGCGCGATGACGGACTCCGCCAATGCCAGGTCTTGCTGATTCATCGCTTGCAAAGATTGTTTTACGGAATCATAGGCGAGTCGGCCCATGTTTCTGATTTCAAGGCTTAAACGGTCCAGTTCTTCCGTTAATGGTTGTCTAGGCGTCATCACTCAGCCTCCTTATCCGAATTTTCCAGTGATATAGTCTTCCGTTTGCTTTTCAGAAGGATTAGAAAACAACTGGCTCGTTTTATTCGTCTCAATTAATTCACCCATGTATAGAAAGGCCGTTGTATCGGACACCCGAGCTGCTTGTTCCATCTGATGGGTTACCAGGATCACGCTGTATTGACCATCCAGTTTCCTTATCAAATCTTCAATCCCTAGTGTGGAGATAGGGTCAAGGGCAGACGTTGGTTCGTCCATCAACAGTACATCCGGTTTGGTGGCAAGGGCACGGGCGATGCACAGCCGCTGTTGCTGGCCGCCGGAGAGGGCAAGGGCAGAATCATCAAGACGATCCTTCACTTCATCCCATAAATACGCTTCGGTCAATGTTTGTTCGACGATCTCTTGCAATTGTCGTTTCTTTTTAATTCCATGAACACGCGGGCCATAGGCCACATTTTCGAAAATACTCTTAGGAAAAGGATTAGGTTGTTGAAAGACCATGCCAATTTGTTTTCGCAAGTCAATCGCGTCGATTTTATCATTGAGAATATTCTTTCCGGAAAAAGTAATGGACCCACTTAACTTCACATCGTCAGACATGGAACGAATTAGGAGGTTGAGCGTTTTTAAAAAGGTGGATTTCCCACACCCGGATGGACCGATGAGCGCGGTCACCTCCCCTTCGGCAATATCCCAGTCAATGCCGTGAATGATTTGGTTTTTTCCGTAAGCAACTTTAAGGTTTTCCGTTTTAAAAATGGGCTCAGTCAATAGTTCTCCCTCCGTCACCCAAAACGTCCGGATATATAGTCTTCGCTGCGTTTTTCTTTCGGGTTTGAAAAAAACTGCTCCGTCTTTGTATGCTCAACGACTTCCCCTTGATAAAAAAATGCGGTCGAATCTGCCACTCGTGCTGCCTGTTGGAGATTGTGAGTGACGATGATAATCGTGTAGTGTTCCTTTAATTGCAAGAGCAGATCTTCGATTTTCGCTGTCGCGATCGGATCCAGGGCAGAAGCCGGCTCGTCCAGCAACATCACTTCCGGTTGGATGCATAACGACCGCGCGATGCACAGACGTTGCTGCTGACCGCCGGAAAGGGAATAGGCGGATGTATCGAGCCGATCGTATACTTCTTTCCAAAGCCCCACCTGTTTAAGATACGTTTCTACTTTCCCCGCCTGTTTCCGTTTAGATCTAATCCCGTGCTCTTTCAATGGTTGCGTGATGTTTTTTGCGATTGATCTCGGAAATGGGTTTGGATTTTGAAAGACCATGCCGATTTCTTTTCGTAAGGCAACCGTATCAATATTGTCAGCCAACAAATTGATGTCATCGTATTGAATGAGGCCTTCGGCACGAAACCCGGGGACATCATCGTTCATCCGGTTAATCGAACGCAAAAACGTTGATTTTCCGCAACCCGACGGTCCGATTAACGCAGTTACTTCATGTTTTTTTATCGTTAAATCTATATCATGAATGGCTTGCTTGGCTCCGTAAAAAATATTGATTCCTCGAACGTCGAGCGCCGTTTCTATCGTTTCAGGCTGAGCGACTGTAACCAAACCTATCTCTCCTTATTTTGAGGTTAATTTTCTATGAATCCATGAACCAAGCATGCGGGCGCTAATGTTGAAAATCAGGATCGTGGTGACAAGCACGGCTGCCCCACCGTCCGCAACGTCACGAATGTCCGGAATAATGCCCTCGCTGTTCACTTTCCAGACATGCACGGAAAGGGTTTCCGCAGGACGCATTATATTTAAAGGTGACGTCCCCGAAAACGGATTCCAATTTCCAAAATCAAGGTTCGGTGTTGTCATGCCTGCGCTATACAGCAAAGCGGCTGCTTCGCCGAACACAAGGCCACAGGATAATATAATCCCGGTCAAAATCGATGGAAAAGCGCTCGGCAATAAAACGGTCGTGGTTGTACGCCAATGGGTGTATCCAAGCGCCAGTCCCGCTTCTTTTTGTTGCAGCGGTACGGAACGGATGGCATTTTCACATGTCCTGATCATAATCGGTAAATTAAAAATGGTGAGCGTTAATGCCCCCGACAATACGGAATATCCAATGTTGAACGTATTGACGAAAACGAGCAACCCGAACATGCCTAGGACAATGGAGGGCAAGGAAGCAAGTGTCTCAATACAAACACGTATGACTGCCGTAAGTTTATTGCCTTTGGCATATTCCGCCATATAGATCCCCCCGGCAAGACCGAGCGGCACCGTAAATATCATTGTCCATAACAGAATATAAAAGGAATTAAATAATTGATCCTGAATGCCGCCCCCTGCTCTGAAATTGCTCGATTTACTCGTGAGAAAATCCCAAGTTACTTGTTGAATGCCTAGATAAAGCACATAGCCAAGCAGAGCAGCAAGGACGAGCACAATTATAGCGGCAAAAAGTGTAAAAATGGTTGTCGCGAATTTATCGGTTTGTTTTCGATTCATCACATCTTCCTCCTAGCGCCCAAAAAACGCACAGCCATAACCAACAAGTATGATATCGCAAGGAGGATTAGTCCTAATGTCCAAAGGACATTGTTTTCAGCACTCCCAAACGTTGTATGCCCCATATTGAGCGTAATAATTGTTGTCATCGTTGCCGTCGGATCAAGGAGCGATCCGGGGAGAAGTTCTGTATTGCCAATGACCATTTGAATGGCAAGTGCTTCACCGATCGCACGCGCCATACCGAGAATGACCGCTGTTAAAAGTCCGGGGATTGCCGCCGGCAGCAAAACACGGCGGATCGTTTGCCAACGTGTGGCCCCCAACGCATACGAGGAGCTTCTAAGTCCATCGGGCAAACGATTAAGCGCATCCGCCGATAAGGTCGTGACCGTTGGCAATATCATGACGGAAACAACAACGATGCTGGCCATCAAACTGTAGCCGCTCCCCCCGACTTGTTCCCTAATGAAAGGAACGAGAACGGTTAAACCGATATAACCGTAAATAACAGAAGGAATCCCAACAAGAATTTCGATCACGGGCTGAAGCACTCTTTTTCCCCAAGAAGGTGCGATTTCTGTCATAAAAATAGCCGTTCCAATCCCGAGAGGAGCAACAATGATCGCTGAAACTAACGTCACCGCCAATGAACCGAAAATAAATACGAGCGCACCATAGGTCGGATTATCACCTGCCGGATCCCAATTTGTTGAGGCAAAAAACTCCAGTGGGCTTATGTCGCTAATATAGAATGATTGCAGTCCCCGCTGTGTCAGAAATATTGTCACCGCAAGGGTTGCAACGACGGTTAGAAAAGCAGCGGTATAAACGATCATTTTTCCGTTACGTTCCGAATTTTTCAAGGATAATTTTCTTGACTTGCGAACGATCCTCTCACTCGCTCTAAGGTTCGTCTGCATAACCGCTATCACCTGTTTCCTATTCTACCGGTGTCTCTTCACCTTCTGCATCCCGTTCCACTTCCATTTGCGTCACGGGAATATACCCTTGTTCCGGAACTAAGGTGTCCTGAATCTCGTCTGACATCATATAGTCCAGAAAATCTGCTTCTAAGCCTTCAGGTTCTCCGCTTGTATAAGAGTGTTGGTAAGCCCAAATCGGAAAGTCCCCCGTTTGCACATTTTCCGCGGTCGGTTCAACACCATCAATACTCATGGACGAGATGCTGTCATCAAAATAAGAGAATGCCAAGTATGCGATGGCGCCCGGTGTTTCCGAAACAATCTGTCTTACGGTATTTGAAGAATCTTCCGTAATCCCTTCAACCGGCTCTTCACCTTCAAGGGCAAAGTCAACAAACGTTGTGCGTGTTCCGGAGGAATCAGGGCGATTCACAAGTGTAATTTCCTGATCTTCGCCGCCGAGTTCAGACCAATTGGTGATTTCTCCTGTCCACACATCGATCAATTCTTCCTGAGTTAGATCTTCAACGCCGGCATCAGGATGAACGACAGGTCCCATACCGACAACCGCTACACGATGGTCAACGAGCTCGTCTGCATTGATCTCATCTTCTTCCTCAGCAAATATATCAGAGTTACCGATATCCACTTGTCCATCTGCCACTTGGCTTAACCCTGCACCAGATCCTCCGGCCTGCACGTCAATGCTGGCTTCCGGATTTTCTTCCTGATAAACTTCTGCTACAGCACCGACCAACGGTTGCATCGCGCTGGAACCCGCAATTGTGATCGAGCCTGATTCACCATCGCTTGCCTCGGCATCGTCCGCCGTGCTATCAGCTTCTTCTGAAGTTTCTTCTCCGTTATCTTCGCCACAAGCAGCTAATACTGCCAGCATGACAACGGCAACGACCATTATTAATGCTTGCTTTTTCAACTCCATCTCCCCTTTTATGGCTTTTTTGTACAATTTCACTATAGTTGATGAATGTTGAGGAGATATAAAGTCTATGTAAAGATTATGTAAAGAAAAAAGCGCAGCAACGAGTGAATTCTCGCTTCTGCGCGATTTCTACTATCATGACGTGTACAGGCTCTGTCAGTAAGCATTGCTGCAAAGAAAAACACCCCAATTTATGGAGACAATCACTTTTTTCCAGCGATACAGAATATCTTTTAAAAATTTAGCATTCGTCAAGTTAGCTATTTACGTGAACCTCTCCACCTAAATCAAAGATTTTGATGGAGCATCCCTTATCTTAAATACAGCACAAACAAAAGCGGTTAAGCCCCCTTCGGCGACTCTAATGCTTTCGTAAGGCTAATGAATGAAGACAGGGTCGTGTATGTCCTTTTTGCCACATCAGGGACTTTTGCCTGAAGGGACAACCATTTCGTTTCCGACATGGATTTTTGGATGCCACGAACAAAATATCGCGCGCCAATATTATACGAAGCCGATAAGTCGACATGATAGACTTTGCCTGTTGTAAATGTGGCAAGGCCTTTTTTGATATTGCGTTCCACTTTTCCGGAACCATCATATGCCAAGGCGCTTGTATTCCGAGCATTTACTCTTGACATACGTGTGCCTTGATAATGCGCCATCTCCGTCACCTTGTTCTGAATCCCTTTCTTTCGCCAGTAACGGAGCTTGAAGCGAAGCTTCTTCGCGCCCCAAAACCCTTTCGCCGTTTTCATTTTATCAAGGTATTCAAAAACAATGACATCACAATCATTCTCGCTCGCAAATGTAATAATTTTCATGCGACGTATCATTCACGATATGTTTTTGAAGCCCATTGATTTTTCTCCAAACATTTGGCGCAGCAATCCAACCCGACGTCCGTTGCGCTTTGCGTAGTTTGTTCGTCAACGTATATAACCGGTCTTTTTCTTTTGGCTGGTTAATAAACTTACGAGCCAAGACAGTGCCTTTTATATCCATCACAGAACAAACCGCAGAGTTGTTAATGCCGAGGTCTACCGCACACACTTTTTGGTCGTTGATTTTGGTTTTATTTAATGCCACTTTTGATTGATAACTAACATTCAAGAAATACTTTTTTCCGACTTTAACAAGCGTAGGGTTGTTTTCTTTCCAATCCCAAACGCCACGTTTATATAAATCTTGGTCTTTAAAGGTGATATCTACCCAGACCCAATCATTGTTATGAAAAATTTTGATTTGAGCTGTTGTATCCGATGTTCTCTTAAACATATTCCCGCGATAAAACACCGGGAATTCCTTGTGTTTTAATTGTAACCTCGGAGGGTTCTTTTTAAATTTTTTCCCCTCAGAAAGCGCAATTGCCTTCTCTTCTTCCCAGTTACGCAAATTAGAGCGATAACTTTTCACTTTTCCGAAAGCCGAAGCAATCGCACTCCTGCGAAAGTACGAAGGGAATTTATAAAATCGGGCATTAAATGCCCGGTACTTTGGCGAAGGGTTTGATTTAGTCGTATGAATGAGCCTTTCCACCGCAGGAACGATAGATTTCGTCGTCATCTCATCAAGATTAGCGAATTCTTTATCTATAACATCGATAATAAAAGCCAGTGCGTCGTTGTAGATATCTAGCGTTGCGTCAAAAATGCGAGAATGGTTCGTAATTTTGTGCGATAGTGTTTTGGCTATGTTCATCATCAAACCCTCCTTCCAATAAATTACTTTTGTATGATACATTCATCTTACCAAACGAAATATTAGTTGTAATAAGGAGGATGATAAAGAGGATGATAAAAATGACCGATTATAAGAGAAATAGACACGCATATTTTAAATTAACGTATCATTTGGTTGTTGTTACAAAATACAGGCATAAATGTATTAATGATGACGTGATGAAACGTTTAGAGGAAATAACGAGAGATTTATTTTCTAAATGGAATTGCGGGATTATCGAGATGAATGGCGAAGAAGACCACATCCATATTCTTTTTGATGCACCACCTCAAATAAATCTAGCAACCACCATTAACAGTTTTAAAACCGTCACTGCTTCTCGATATATTCGCAAAGAATTTCCTCATCATTTGAGTGAATATTATTGGAAACCTTATTTTTGGAGTAGAAGTTATATGGTATTAACAACCGGCGGAGCAACAATGGACGTGATAAAAAAATATATAGAGGAGCAAGGAGAACAGGACCTTAGCGCCTAATCCCCTACTAACTCAGAGATTTTGAAGGGGAATGCGGCGCTAACTTTTTGTTCAAAGAGGATCACTTTGTATTTTTGGAATAAGTCGTTTAACATAGTATCCGTATACATTTCAGTTTTTGTATCAATTACATCGACCCATCTATACGAATGTTTAATCGTGGTGGGTCAATTTATTTATTTTGTCAATGGATAATCCCGTTGCTTCTGCAATATCTTCCAAGGACATCCCCTTAACGAATAACTTTTTAGCGATTTCCTCCTTGGCTAATTCACTACCTTCTTCTCTCCACTTCTTATCCCATTCAAACTCTTTGACGACATCATCAATCTTTTTTTGGGTATCAGGATCAAGGTCTAGCTTTTGCATCGTTTGGATCACCTCCGTAAATAATTCGGGATTGGCGTGAAAAACCGCGTGAAACATAAGCAAGTACAGATCTTTCTTACTGTCTTGAAAATAGTCCATCAGAGCACGTTGCAGTTGTTCTTTTTCCTGTAACTGATTCGTCAATAGCGTCAGGTACTCGTTCTCCTTGTTGGGAAGATCATCTTGAATGAGAAGTTGGATAGGTACATCCATCCCTTCGATGTAGTATACCCCTTCATTTTCAAAATAGACATGTTTTTCCCGCTTCTGTAGATAATCCAGGAGTTTCGTCGGCTTATACAGGCTAACAAGAGTTAATGTCATCTCACGGATGTCTATCGTGTCTATACCTTTGTCGCCGGTGTTTTTATATAGATATACGTATGCTATAGCCTTATAGAAGTCATCAATCGAAACATAATCTCTGGGTGACTTATACTCGACAACGTTGTAATGACGAAAGATTCTGCCAATATTTTTATCAATATATGCTTCCCCGTCTTTCAAAATAAGAACGTCAACTTTCAAGGGTTCACTCGTTAGCTCAAATTCCAGCTGAAACTCCAACTCATCTGCGTATGCTTGCAATTCCAACTGTAAGGCCGCCGCAAATGACGGATGCCAAGAAATCGATTCATTCTCTTTCACCGCTTCACCTCTCTTCATAACGATCAAGTGTTTTCTTTTATTATAGCAAAAAAGGGATGACGTGTACATGGCAGGTTCGAGGTGCCCTCGCTGTATCGTTTATCAACCGAAAACGCCACTTTATCAGCCAAATTTTGCAATATACCAGCCAAAAAAAGCAGAAACGAGTGATTGCCCCGTTTCTGCATTAGGTTCTGTTCGTATCAAGACGACGTATAGTCGCCACCGTTAATGTGAATCGCTTGCCCGGTCATATAAGAAGACTCGTCAGCAGCTAACATCACATAAGGCCAAGCGTGTTCCGAAGGTTGGCCCGGCCGGTTGATCAAGCCGCTTTGACCGAAATTTTCAACGCCTTCTTCGTCAAACGATGACGGAATTAACGGCGTCCATACCGGCCCGGGCGCCACTGAATTCGCACGAATGCCTTTATCGGCAAGACTTTGCGCGATACTGCGAATAAATGAGGTGACCGCGCCTTTCGTTGCCGAATAGTCCATGAAAATCGGGTTCCCGCGGTAAGCATTAATGGAAGAAGTGGCTATAATGGAATCACCTGCCTGCATGTGACGGACAGCGGCTTTTGTCAAATAAAAATGGGAAAAGAAGTTAACCCGGAACACGTCCTCGAATTGCTCCGAAGAAATATCCAGGATATCATCCCGCACATATTGAATCGCCGCATTGTTGACAAGAATGTTGATCTTCCCGAACGCCGCGACAGTTTCTTCCACTAGGGCCCGGCAATGGGATTCACTCTTAATGTCCCCGGGAAGGAGCAAGCATCTCACTCCTTCGGCTTCGACCATTTTTTTCGTTTCTTCAGCATCATCATGCTCGTCCAAATAGGAGATTGCCACATCCGCGCCTTCTTTTGCATAAAGGATGGCTACCGCGCGTCCAATACCGCTATCACCGCCGGTTATCAACGATGCCTTCCCTTTCAACTTATCCGTTCCTTTATAATCCGTCGGCTGCGCCGGCATTGGCTGCATTTGCGATTCAATGCCCGGTTGCTTGTCTTGGCGCTGCCGGGGTGTACGTCCGATCTGCATCTCCCGTGGATCCATTGGGTTTCCCTCCTTGAAGGCTTTGCATGTTCTCCTTGTCCATACCACTTTCACTTGGGTCTGCAAACCAAAAACTTATTTCTTTTTCTTATTGGTTTTTTCGACATCGGATTTGATGTCTACGTCTGAGCCAAATTCTGTCTGCAGATCTCTCGTTGACGTGCGACCCAAATTTGATTCAGTTTCTGTCAAAACGATTTTCTCCATGTATAAGTGGAAAAATCCTTCGCCCGCGGCAATAAAGAAAGCTGAAGTGATGCAATATAAAACAAGTCCTTCAAATGGAAATAAAGCCGCGCCCAATGCCCATAGTCCGACCCATATGAAAACAAAATCGACGACGGTCGCCAAAGTATTCCCGAAGTTTTTCAACACATACAAATCACCGACGAGAAACGAAACACCAGTGAGTAGAACACTGACGAGCAGTATATTCGCAAGCGAAATCCCGCCGAACACGCCTAGAAAAACCCATAACATGAGCGTAATCATTAGTAATTTAATGATCAAAGCACCAACATACCTCAATGTAGCAACCCCCTTCATCCGTTAGCTTGTCCTGTTTTTATTTTATTAACCATAAACGAATATTATGGATGATAAAGGGGAGGACTTCTACGTCCGGAAAGCTTTCCAAAGGTTCTGCCGAGACGTTGTAACCGCTCTTGCTCCGGCCTCGATGGCTTGCCTAGCGTCTCTTTCGGTTTCGATCAGCCCGCCTGCGATAACATCAATTCCCGTTTCCTCATGCACTTTGCGAATGTAGGAAGGGATAATGCCCGGAAGCAACTCGATCACATCCGGCCCAACCGTTTCGGCCAGTTGATAGCTCGTGTGCAAGGCGATTGTGTCCAAAAGAAACATCCGCTGAATCGCCATGATGTTATTTTTTTTAGCGATTCTGAGCATATCGCCTCGCGTAGAAATAATGCCCGCGGGTTTAATCGTTTGGGAAAGAAATTCCGCCGCATACCGATCGCTTTTAAGCCCTTGCACAAGATCCGCGTGAAGAATCATTTTTTTATTCGCTTCCCGTGCCACCTTCCGCATTCTGGCCAGTTGGGAGATGTGAACTTCCAATACAACAAAAAATGCATCCTCTCGTTTTAATACACGTTCAAAATCCTTCATATCTTTTACAGCCGGAATGATTTTCTGTCCATCAAACACATCCATCACCTGTGAACCTCTCCTCCTAAATCAAAGATTTTGATGGAGCACCCCTTATCTTAAATACAGCACAAACAAAAGCGGCTAAGACGCCTCCGGCGACTCTAATGCTTTCGTAAGGCTAATGAATGAAGACAGGGTCGTATATGTCCTTTTTGCCACATCAGGGACTTTTGCCTGAAGGGACAACCATGTCATTTCCGACATGGATTTTTGAATGCCACGAACAAAGTATCGTGCCCCAATATTATACGAAGCTGATAAATCGGCATGATAGACTTTTCCACTTGAAAATGTGGCGATGTCTTTTTTCCAATTGCGCTCGACTTCTCCGAAACCATCAAATGCCAACTTGCTTGTATTACGAGCATTCACTCTCGACATACGTGTGCCTTGATAATGCGCCATCTCCGTCACCTTGTTCTGAATCCCTTTCTTTCGCCAGTAACGGAGTTTGAAGCGAAGTTTCTTTGCGCCCCAAAACCCTTTCGGCGTTTTCATTTTATCAAGGTACTCAAAAACAATAACATCACAATCATTCTCGCTCGCAAATGTAATAATTTCATGCGACGTACCATTCACGATGTGTTTTTGAAGCCCGTTGATACCACGCCAAAAATTAGGCGCAGCAATCCAACCCGACGTTCGTTGCGCTTTGCGTAGTTTGTTCGTCAACGTATATAACCGGTCTTTTTCTTTGGGCTGATTGACAAACTTACGAGCCAAGACAGTGCCTTTTATATCCACGACTGAACAAACCGCAGAGTTGTTAATGCCGAGATCTACCGCACACACTTTTTGGTCGTTGATTTTTGTTTTATTTAATGTCACTTTTGATTGATAGCTGAAATTGAGGAAATACTTCTTACCGACTTTAACAAGCGTAGGGTTGCTTTCTTTCCAATCCCAAACGCCACGTTTATATAAGTCTTGGTCTTTGAAGGTGATATCCACCCATACCCAATCATTGTTATGAAAAATTTTGATTTGAGCCGTTGAATCAGATGTCCGTTTAAACATATTTCCTCGATAAAACACTGGAAACGCTTTGTGTTTTAATTGCAACTTCGGAGGACTATTTTTAAAATGTTTCCCCTCAGAAAGCGCAATTGCCTTTTCTTCTTCCCAGTTACGTAAATTGGAGCGATAGCTTTTCACTTTCCCGAAAGCCGAAGCAATAGCACTTCTGTGAAAATACGAAGGGAATTTATAAAATCGGGCATTAAATGCCCGGTACTTCGGAGAAGGGTTTGATGTCGTGGTATGAATGAGCCGTTCCACCGCAGGAACGATAGATTTCGTCGTCATCTCATCAAGGTTATCGAATTCTGTATCTATCACTTCGATAATAAAAGCCAGTGCATCGTTGTAGACATCTAGTGTTGCGTCAAATATACGAGAGTGATTCGTAATCTTGTGCGACAAGGTTTTGGCTATGTTCACCACCAAACCCTCCCTCCGAAAGTTTTCCAAGGTTATCTATTTATAACGGAACATTTGTTTGATCTTATTATACCTTATACTGTATGCAAAGTCTAATTCTATACTTACCCAAAATGTTTTTAAAAATAAACAGGCCAAGACCTTAGCGCCTAACCCCCACTAATTCAAAGATTTTGAAGGGGAATGCGGCGCTAACTTTTTTGTTCAAATGTCATGATTTCCCACATATTATTGAGTTCTATAATACGTCTTTCTTTTTCGTCCGTTGTCCACTGAAGCTTCATGGCCATGGCTTCAACGACAGCATCTTTATTTTCTCGCGCCGTATCAATATCAAACAAAAGATACGACGTACGGCGAAGTAAAAAATCAACCGGTGTGAGCGTCATTTCATGCTCTAAGGCGTATCTTAGCGACGCCCAAACAGCTTTCGGAAGCTGAAACGTGTCGGCTTCATCATCTTCAAGGTACATGAATACTTGCGAGACGTTGGAGCCGTAACGTTCCACCAGCTCTCTTGCCGTATTTTCGTCTAAGCCGAGTTTCATGCCGGCGTTAACGAACGTTTTATTAAAATAAACAAGTTCCTGCGATCCGCCGACATCCCCGCCGGAAAGGGCAAGATTTTTCGTTTGGCAAGGCGGATAAGATGCCCCCGTTTCTTTTTCCAACTCCTCGGCGACCATCGAGACAATGGCATCGGCCATTTTACGATAGCCGGTTAATTTTCCGCCGGCAATCGTCATTAACCCACTTTCCGAGTGAAAAATTTCGTCTTTGCGGGAAATGTCCGAAGGGTCCTTTCCTTCTTCATGAATGAGCGGGCGTAACCCCGACCAACTCGACTCCACATCATCTGTGGCAATATGATAACCCGGAAACATGGCATTGGTCGCTTTTATAATATAAGCAACATCCTCATCCGTCACGCCCGGTTCGCGCTCGTCCCCTTCATAGTCGGTTTCCGTCGTTCCTAAGTAAACTTTGTCTCCCCGCGGAATCGCGAACATCATCCGTCCGTCCTTAAAAGGCGTATCAAAATAAATCGCTTGTTGCAGAGGCAAGCGCTTTTTGGAAAAGACGAGGTGAACGCCTTTTGACAAATGAAGCGTTTTGCCTGTTTTCGAACGATCCTGCTCCCGTAAGTGATCCACCCACGGACCGGTCGCGTTAACAATTTTCTTTGCGTAAATTTTGGACGTCTTATCGGTAATCATATCGCGGGCAACGACACCGATCACTTTGCCATTGTCATAAATAAACGCTTCCGCTTTTACATAGTTGGCAAGATGTGCACCTTTTTGAGCCGCCGTTTTCGCGACTTCCAACGTTAAGCGGGCATCATCGGTGCGATATTCCACATACATACCGGCTCCGCGCAACTTTTCATCCGCTAAAATCGGCTCTTGTTCCTTCGCTTCTTTCGCACCCATCATCGTACGCCTTTCCGCTTTTTTCACCCCAGCGAGCCGGTCGTAAACCGATAGTCCCACCGATGTCGTAAACGAGCCAAATGTTCCACCTTTATAAAACGGCAACATCATGCGCAGCGGCGTTGTCACGTGCGGCGCATTTTCATAAACGATCGCCCGCTCTTTTCCCACTTCCGCTACCGTTTTAATTTCAAAATTCTTCAGGTACCGCAAACCACCGTGAATAAGCTTCGTGGACCGGCTCGACGTTCCTGCCGCAAAATCCTGCATTTCAATAAGGCCTGTTTTAACCCCCCGGGTTTGGGCATCAAGCGCGGTTCCCACACCTGTAATGCCTCCACCGATAATTAATAAATCGAGCTCCATTTCAGTCATTTTTTCTATGGCAACATCTCGTGAACACGCTGAAAAAGACAATCAAATTCCTCCATTCGTATTTAAAACATTAAAAAGATCACAGAAATCTCTAACAGACGATATGCGTCGCCCGTCAGCTGATTGCTGTGATCTTCTCATTGACTCCGATCAGTTGGTTATTAACTTATGTTTAGTATACGGGAAATTTTTGTTAGAGTAAAGAAAAGCGTCATTTCATACGTGTTCTCCCGCCAAGGTGTTGCCTTTTTTCCGATGGATGATTTGGGAAACATATATCCCAAACTCATAAAGTAATATGAGTGGTATAATAAGCAGTATATCTGATAAGAAATCAGGCGGCGTGATCAGGACAGAAAATACAACCATTCCAAAATAAGCATATTTTCTAACTTTACGCATTTGCTCGGGAACGAATACACCCAAAGACGTCAAAAACATCATGACGATCGGTAATTGAAACACGAAGCCAATCGGTAACGTTGTCATAAGCAAGAAGGAGAAGTATTGTTGCGCGGTAATCATCATTTCAAAATGAATGGCGCCCAGCCCGATCAAAAAGGAATAAACGATCGGAAAAACGATCAAATATCCAAAAAGTAAGCCTAGAATAAATAAAACGGCGCTTCCCGGGATATAAGTCAAAATCATTTTGCTTTCCTTATCGGTTAAAGCAGGTTTTGCAAACTTCCAAATTTCATAGCCTACATACGGAATGGAAAAACCTATCGCCAATATTAAACCTACAAACAGGTAAATACGCATGATTTCCATAGGACCCAATAAGACCAAAGAAGTATCCACCGAACCGTGATTAATCAGATACGGAATAAGCCAGTGCATCAATACAACCATAACAACGAGGGAAACAGCTAAAAACAGGAGTGAGCGAATAACCATACTACGCATTTCACCATAATGTTCCAGTGCTGATTGATCTGTTGTTTTATTTTTAATATTTTTAATCATTGAGTCACTCACTCCTATCCTTGCTTACTCTTTTTGTGGACCCTCTGATTCCTTGGCTTCATGTGATGACGATTCCTCTTTTTTAGCCTCTTCATCTTTTTCATCGTTTTGTAGAGTCACATCATCCATGATCTGATTGGTAGATTTCTTAAAAGCCGACAACGTTTCACCAAAAGCAGAACCGATTTGAGGTAATTTTTTAGGACCGAAAATCAGTAGCGCTATTAACAATATTAGGATTAACCCGGGTATACCAATCGTACCTATCCCGCCCATACCGTTCGCCCCTTTTTTATAAAGATCTACCAGATGTTACGCTTTTTGGTTTGATTTTTTGCTACTGACTAGTTGACCTCCTCCGTTGTTTAAATATTCCTCGATTCCTTCGGCTGCTCGGTAAGTTAAGGCACCTACAGTTAACGTCGGATTGGTAGCGCTAAAATGCGGGAGAGCAGAGGCTCCACAAACAAATAAATTATCCATATTCCACATTTGCATATAATTATTCACCGCTGATGTCTCCGGGTCATCACCCATAATCGCACCACCGGCATTGTGCATGAATGTGAACTGAGGAGTAAAATGTTCCGGGAGGTGATCTTCATCAACAATATCCGCCCCCATTTCCCTTAATGTTTCAGCAGATTTTTCTACCAAGAACTTTGACATGTTAAGCTCATTATCCTTGTAATCCCATGTGAGGCGAAGGAGGGGATCACCCTTTTCATCCTTATAGTTTGGATCTAAATCTAAATAGTGATCTTCAAAGGGCATGGTGGCCATTTGGATATTGAGTGCAAATGAACGGTAAAAATAATACAGGGACTTTTCTTTAAATTCTTTCCCCCATAAAGGCGTACCATTTGGAACATGATTGTTTTGAATAGGATTCTCTCCATTCTCCCGCATTTCTATATGTCCCCCGTGGATGAAATCCACATCTGAATGGTCGAAGTTATCGGCGTTAAAATCTTCATACGTCATTCCTAAAGCCCCTGTAGATATATACCTATTAAACTTCCGGTCTTCAAAAAAACCTATTGCTTGGCCACTGGTATGATGATCTGTAAAATTTTTCCCAATGATTCCTTCCCCTGTTTCCGGATCATAAGGCTCTCCTATTTCCGATAAGAGTAGCAGACGAACATTATTAAAGGTGTAGCTAGTCAAAACCACAATATCCGCTGGCTGCTCAAATTCCTCACCGGTTTGCGTATCCTCATAGATGACACTCGTTGCTCTATCCCCGTCGTATAAGACGCGTGTGACGTTTGACCTCGTTCGGAGTTCAAAATTGTCTGTCTCCTGAGCAGTTGGAATAACTGTTATATTAGGGCTTGCTCTTGCCCCCCATTCACAGGCAAATCTACTACAAAAGCCGCTGTATTGACATGCATTCAATGTTTGCCCATCAGGATTTTCATATTGCTCCGATATAGTTCCGGCAGGAATTACGTATGGGTGATACCCTAGATTCTCTGTTGCCTCCTGGAATAGCTTCATTGCCTTAGTCTTTTTCAGAGGTGGCGTCGGATAGGGACTCGAACGCTCAGCGGCTAATGGATCTTCCTCTCCAGAAGTTCCCATCGTTTTTTCAAACTTATCATAGTAGGGCTCCAATTCATCGTAAGTAATCCCCCAATCTTGCAAAGACATATCTTCCGGAATTTTCTCTTCACCGTAGCGCTCAACCGTTCTACTGTAAATTTCAAAATCATACGGAAAATAGCGATGTGTTTGTGCAGCCCAATGAAGCCCGCCACCACCAACGTCAGTTCCTATTTGTAAATCGTGAGTTTCCCGAACCGGTGCAGCTGTCTGATCTAAATTATTACGGAATGTTACCGTATTATCAGGTAAATGGTGCATTACCTCATGCCTTTCGGCATAATTTAAGTGATCATGTTTATCATAATAATCTTCCGTTTCCCTTTCACCACCGCGCTCCAGGCCAACAACCTTATACCCTGCTTTGCTAAGTTCGGCAGCTATAATTCCTCCCGTCCACCCTACCCCTACAGTCACAACATCCACTTTATCCATTTTTTCAACCACACAAAACACTCTCCTTCATATGGAAAAGTATTTAACTTTCGCTCAAACTTATCGGTTCTATTACAATGAATTCATCTTCTTCAACCATGTCCCGATAAGACGTTTGCACGCCCGGAAATTCTTTCATCCTCCACCCTTCCATATTTTTATTGCCTCCATGCATCGGATCGGAATATACCCCTTCTAACGTGGTTTGCCTTAGCAGTGAAAAAAACTTAGATGACTCCACACGATTAAGTGTGACTTCATCATTTTCAAATGATCCCAATATTTCTATTTGCTGTTCTTCATCTAAGTCAGGAAAAGCTTCTCCATAATTATCATTACTAATTTTATTCATTTTACGGATACCTTGGAGAAAAATTTCTCCTTTATTTAATGGAGATTCTCCATCTTGAAAAGGTTTTACCATATAAACGTCTAAGTTTTTCCCCCACGGCCCTGCAAGTTGTTTATCAATAAAATAGGGAACGCCCAATGCGATTGCACCAGGACCGAGATCATCTTCCGGAAAAATTCTTTCCGTTGCCGTACTCAGTACATCAAAATCTTGCTGACGTAGGAAAAATTGACGAGCTTCACTATAATTTACCTGCTCCCTTTCATCCCCTTCCCTATCTTCACTAGCTGTTTCTGCACCTGTTCCTAACCATTGATTTCCTAGTACACCACCTAATAATCCTCCCCCAACGATCCCTCCGGTAACGAGCCCCGTATTCTTAATAAACGCCCGACGGCTAATTCCTTCCTTCGGATTTCCCTCGTTGTTCTGATTTTCTGGATTCGTATTATTCTCTGCCATTGTCCACACCCCTTTGCTCAATCGTTCAGTACTATATCGTACTATTATCAGGCGGCCAGTTTACTTAATGTTATGATGACATTACAATAATATGACACTTGTCAGAGTCCGCAAAAAAACCATAGGGTGGCTTTTAAACTAAGTTCAGCCACCTCTATGGTCTACTTTTTTATACGTCATGGTTTTCCGGCTTAAAAACCATCGTCGCTTCCACGGCTTTTTTCCAGCCGCCATACAGCTTTCTACGTTCCGTATCTTCCATGGCCGGTTCGAATGATTGATCTACTTTCCATTTCTTCGCAATATCTTCTTTGCTGTCCCAGATACCGACTGATAAACCGGCCAAATAAGCGGCCCCCAAGGCTGTTGTTTCACTGACGGTCGGCCGTTCCACCGGTGCATTAAGGAGGTCACTTTGGAATTGCATGAGGAAATTGTTTTCAGCAGCACCACCATCGACACGCAACTTTGTCGAAGGAATGCCCGCGTCTTTTTCCATCGCTGCCATGACATCTTTCGTTTGATAGGCTAAGGATTCCAAGGTTGCCCTAACGATATGGGCCTTCTCCGTTCCTCTCGTAATCCCGAACATCGCTCCGCGTGCGGCACTATCCCAATAAGGTGTGCCCAATCCAACGAAAGCAGGCACAAAATAAACACCTTCAGACGAGGTTACGCGCGTGGCAAAATCTTCGCTATCCGGCGATTGATCAATCATATTTATGCCATCCCGAAGCCATTGAACGGCAGAACCCGCTACGAAAATACTACCTTCCAACGCGTACTCAACTTTGCCATCGAGCCCCCAGGCAATTGTCGTTAACAACCCGTTTTCGGATATGACTGCTTCTTCACCCGTGTTCATCAAAATAAAGCAACCGGTGCCGTACGTATTTTTCACCATCCCTTTTTCAAAACACGCTTGCCCGAATAAAGCCGCGTGCTGATCGCCGGCCACACCGGCAATCGGCACTTTTGCGCCAAAGAAATGGTAATCAACGGTTTCCGCATACACTTCCGACGAGGATTTCACTTCAGGTAGCATATTTTTCGGAATGTCTAAAATATCGAGAAGTTCTTGATCCCATTCCAAACTATGAATATTAAACATAAGCGTGCGCCCGGCGTTCGTATAGTCCGTCACGTGTGCCGCGCCTCCACTTAGCTTCCAAATAAGCCACGTATCGATAGTGCCGAATAACAGGTCACCGTTCTCTGCTTTTTCCCGCGCGCCTTCAACATTATCAAGGATCCATTTTACTTTTGTTCCTGAAAAATAAGGATCGAGCAAAAGCCCGGTTTTTTGTCTAAACGTTTCATTCAGCCCCTCTTCCTTCAACTGATCAACAATCGGTTCTGTTTGCCGGGACTGCCACACGAGCGCGTGATAAACCGGTTTGCCCGTATGTTTATCCCAAACAACCGTTGTCTCCCGCTGATTCGTAATCCCGATACCGGCGATTTCATTCGGCTGAATGTCCACTTCAGTAAAAAGACCAGCGATAACCGCGAGGACAGAACCCCAAATTTCATTCGCGTCGTGTTCGACCCATCCCGGCTTTGGAAAGTGCTGCGTGAATTCTCTTTGCACCGAGTGAACTTCCTGACCTTCGCCGTCAAATAAAATCGTCCGTGTACTTGTCGTTCCCTGATCAATTGCTAAAATATGATTTTTCGCCATGATTTTTCCTCCTTCTTTTTTATCCTAACAGCAATACGTACAGCACTGCACCAAGAACTGCTCCAACGATTGGGCCAAATACCGGTATCCATGCATATTTCCAATCAGACGATCCTTTTCCATGAATCGGCAAAACAAAGTGTGCGAGCCGCGGTCCAAAATCTCGGGCAGGATTAATCGCGTATCCTGTTGTCCCGCCGAGTGATAACCCAATCGCAACAATTAAAAGACCGGTAGAAATCGGTTCCAAGCCATCTGTAAATGTATTTGCTCCAATTCCAAGAAGCGCAAACAACAACATAGCCGTGCCGATCACTTCACTCAAAAAGTTGGAAGGATAATGCTTAATTGCCGGGTCTGTCGCGAATGTTCCTAATTTCGCACCTGGATCATCTGTCGCTTTCCAATGAGGAAGGTAATGAAAATAGATGATGACCGCGCCAACAAAGGCGCCGACGGTTTGACCGACAATGTAAAAAGGCACTTGCGACCATGGAAAATCACCAATTGCCGCGAACCCAAGCGTTACCGCGGGATTAATGTGACCGTCACTCACTGTTCCGGAAACATAGACACCGAGAGCGACAGCAAGCCCCCATCCGATGGATATGCCAACCCAGCCCATCCCTTCGGATTTTGTATATTTCAGTACATTGCCGCCGACAACCCCTGCACCAAAAATAATCAGTACCATTGTGCCGATTAGCTCCGCCAGCATTTCATACATAGGCTTCTCCCCCTTTGCCATAAAAAAACGGACAATTCTTTACAGGTTACTTTATCTACCATAACCTATAAAAAACTGTCCGCTCTTTTCTCAGCAGTTTTCATCATTAACTTTGATTATAATGATACAGCATGCAAAAATTTTTGTAAACCCTTACAGCCTTTTTGATAATGCTAAGTTTCCAAGCCCAGTGTACAAGCATTTAAGGCGCTCGTTAAAAATTAGAGGTGCATGCGCATCTCTTTTTTGCGTTTTCATTTTAGCTAATATATTGATTACTTGCCTAATAATGTATATAATATAAGAAAATTAGCTAAAAGGGAGTGGTACAGATGAGAGTGCCTTCAACAAAAACGCAAAATAATTTCGGGAAATACTTGAAGTACGTAGAAGCGGGTGAGGAAATCATTGTAACGAAAAGCGGGAAAGCCACAGCCAAAATCTCCCCCTGTCATGACGAGGACATTGTCAGTGAAGAACGGTCAGAATACCGGTCTTCGGGGGATTGGGTGACTTATGACGAATTTCTGGAGTTAACGGAAGGATCGGAACAAAGATTTGAATTAATTGACGGCATCATCTACAACCTGGCCTCCCCTTCCTATAAACATCAACACGCAGTTGTGGAACTCCAAGGCACATTTTACAATTGGTTTAAAGGAAAAACATGTGAATCGCTCACATCCCCGTTTGACGTGACTTTTTTTAAAGAGGAAGACAACATTTGTGTCGTTCAACCGGATATTATGGTCATCTGTGACAAGGAAAACCTGGATGAGAATGACAAATATCATGGGACGCCAACCCTTGTGGTGGAAGTGTTATCACCTTCCACAAGAAGCAAGGACATGTTGAAGAAGCTTGAGTTATATAAGCAATGCGGCGTGAGAGAGTACTGGATTGTCGACCCAATCAATGAACACATTTTGATTTACTCACTGGAGGACAATGACATTGTCAACAACAAAACCTATTTAAAAGAGGCTCACCGCACGGTTCGATCCGACGTATTTGCCGGGTTGCAAGCGGATTTGCAGGATGTGTTTGCATAATGGCGTTATTGGCGGTTTTTAACTACATTTTCATCAGTCAGTTGCGGCCACACGCTTATGCCAAGGGGGCTTCAGATTAACGCAGTGGAAAGAACCGCAAAGGATTGACATCATATCCTTATACCGTCTGAACATTGCTCTTTTTCCTTCAGCTCTTTGTTTTTTATCCAGTTCCAGGTCATCACATGGTTAAGTTCTGCAATAATCCATGGAGGCCAAATAGGTTTAAAGAGGTGCTCAAAAGCAGTGGCAACTAAATGCTTTCTATTTTTTGGAAAGCAGGACGGATGTATCTAACACAGCAATGATGGTCATTTATTTTCTGGTTCCTCTCACAGAAGTCTACCCATTTTCCTATCTGACATTTAAGACAAATCCCTTTTTGTCAACTCAAAGTCCAAATCAGACATATCATCAAACCGCTTTTTAGGTTCTGAAACGTCTTGACGTTTTCATCTCACGATTTCAACAAACGTTGAATGGTTTCGGCCCACCTTTTACCCGCCCAACTTGCTTTCGGCGACCCAACGTTTCACGGTATTTACAGAACTTACGCTTAATATTTTCTTTGCTTCACCTGTTGTCATCCAATCAGATTGCATAATTTTTTCTACAGATTCTGTTGCCGATTCCATGTCCTCTACACCGTCCTTTCTATGTTCTTTATCTTCATTATTGTCAAAATTATCAATAACTCACAAACAGTATATCCATCAAATCCTTGTCTTACCTTTTTTTAGAACTCCTATAAAGTTCCTTTCAACATATAAAAACCACCGCCCGCAAGCAATGGTTTTATATATATGTTCTGATTTTACGACTGCTTCTGAGATTCGGACGTTGTGTTCGCCGTTTCTTCATTGATTTCTTTTCTTTCCGGTTCGGGCGGGTCATCTTCCATCATCTGTGAGGTGGATTTTTTGAATTCATTCAGTGTTTTTCCAAAAGCACCGCCGATTTCCGGTAGTTTCTTCGGACCAAAGATCAAGAGGGCGATCAAAAGGATGAGAATGAGACTGGGGATGCCAATATTTGGAAGCACAATGTTTCCTCCTTTTTCAACATAGCTGTATCTTTACGACTTAGTGTGACCACAAAACCATGCACTATACTTTATATCTATCGTATCACACAAATAGCTAATTGGACATGGTATAGCTTTCCCATTCTACAAAATTTTTATCCCGATGGTAAGCGCCCCTGCGGAAGCGGGATGGCAAATGACGATTCCTCGGTTTCTGTCAGGGATCCCACGGGGTGTGTAGTTCCTTTCAAAGTAATGCTACTTATCTTTGAGGAATTACCAGGGATATATTATTCCTCTCAAACCAACGCTCCTTACTCTTGAGGGATTACATCGCGCTTGTTTTACCTTTCAGAGCGGTGTGCCATTATTTTGAGGGATTACTTGGGGTTTATTACCCTCGATCCAGTCTTATAGCCACGAACATGAGACCGACTTCCGGCTCCCGATGCTGACTCCCATTTTTTACCCCTATGGATGTCAAAAGACTGAACGCGCACAACGTTCAGCCTTTCATTATTTACTTCAACAGTTTCATGACATTTTTTACGGAGTCCACGGATGTGGAGAGGTCCTGTTTTTCTTCCTCCGTAAGATTCAGTTCGATGACTCGCTCGACACCATCGCCCCCAAGGACGGTCGGGACGCCAACATAAAGATCATTATAGCCATACTCGCCTTCGAGATAAGCAATCGTCGGCAATATACGTTTTTTGTCTTTAACGATCGATTCAACCATTTGCGTTAATGCAGCGGCCGGCGCATAATAAGCGCTTCCGTCGCCGAGCAGTGAAACAATTTCACCGCCACCTTTACGCGTGCGTTCAATGATTTTGTCGATACGGTCTTGGGATAGCAAGTCCATTAACGGTACACCGCCAACACTTGAGTAACGAATCAACGGTACCATGTCATCGCCATGGCCCCCGAGGACAAATCCTTGTACGTCTTCGACCGACATGCTTAATTCCTGGGCAATAAACGCGCGGAAACGAGCCGTGTCCAAAACGCCTGATTGGCCGATTACCCTGTTCTTCGGTAAGCCGGATGCTTGGTATACTGCATACGTCATCGCATCCGCAGGATTTGTCAGTACGATAATGTACGTATCCGGTGAATATTTTACAATTTGCTCGGTAACGGATTTCATGATGCCGGCATTTGTGTTAACGAGATCATCCCGGCTCATACCCGGTTTCCGGGGAATGCCCGCAGTAATAACCACGACATCAGAGCCCTCCGTGTCTTTGTAATCGGAAGTCCCGGTCACATTCACGTCTGCACCTACGACAGGGGTGGATTCAAGCATGTCGAGAGCTTTCCCCTGTGTTGGACCCTCTTTATCCGGGATGTCCACGAGGACAACGTCTGCAAGCTCTTGTTGCGCAACATTAAGGGCCGTTGTAGCGCCTGTAAAGCCGCTACCGATCACAGATACTTTTCTACGTTTAATAGTCATTGATCTGCCTCCTTGGAATCCTTACATGTTCTTGATGAGTTCATCCGCAAACCCGGAGCATTTCACTTCTCTTGCGTTATCCATTAACCGAGCAAAATCATACGTAACAACTTTGTTGCCAATGGTCGTGTCCATGGACTTTGTAATAAGGTCGGCCGCTTCATTCCAGCCAAGATGGCGGAGCAACAATTCTCCGGATAAAATCAACGATGATGGATTCACTTTATCCTGACCCGCGTATTTAGGGGCAGTGCCATGTGTCGCTTCAAAGATGGCATGGCCGGTATCATAGTTAATGTTCGCTCCCGGCGCGATACCAATGCCGCCTACTTGGGCTGCTAAAGCATCAGAAATGTAGTCACCGTTTAAATTCATCGTCGCGACAACATCATGTTCTTTCGGGCGCGTAAGGATTTGCTGCAAGAAAATATCGGCGATCGCTTCTTTTATGATAATTTTCCCTGCTGCTTCCGCTTCGTCCTGCGCTTTGTTGGCTGCCTCTTTGCCTTCTTTTTCTACGATTTCATCGTAAGTTTGCCAAGTGAACACTTGATCACCGAATTCACGCTCTGCGAGCTCAAAGCCCCAAGCTTTGAAGGCTCCTTCCGTGAACTTCATAATATTCCCCTTATGAACAAGCGTTACGTTTTTGCGATTTTCGTCAATGGCGTATTGAATCGCAGAGCGAACGAGACGTTCCGTTCCTTCTTTAGAAATCGGTTTGATGCCGACGCCGGACGTTTCCGGAAAGCGAATGTTCTCTGATCCCATCTCATTTTGGATAAAATCGATCACTTTTTGCGCTTCAGGTGTTCCTTCTTGGTACTCAATGCCGGCATAAATATCCTCCGTATTTTCGCGAAAAATCACCATGTCCACTTCTTCCGGACGCTTTACCGGGGAAGGCACACCTGAATAGTGGCGAACCGGTCGCAAACAAGTGAACAGATCCAATTTTTGGCGAAGAGCAACGTTCAAAGACCGGATGCCGCCGCCGGTGGGTGTTGTAAGCGGACCTTTAATGGCGATTAAGTTTTCGCGAATCGCTTCCAACGATTCTTCCGGGAGCCACTCTCCTGTCTTATCATGAGATTTGCCGCCAACGAGGATTTCTTTCCAATCGATTTTTTTCTTGCCATCATAGGCTTTCTCTACAGCCGCATCGATGACACGGGAAGCTGCCGCCCAAATGTCGGGACCCGTGCCGTCTCCTTCAATGTATGGGATGACGGGGTTATCCGGCACATTTAATCTTCCATTGTTTACTGTAATTTTGTCAGACATTACAAATTCCTCCCAGAAAAAATTAAATCTCGCGCATCGGCTATAAGTAGCCGATACTTTACCCTAAGGGTGACTTCATGCGCTAGTCAATATCATAATCCCTACAGTAAGGGTTGAAACCTGAAGCATCACACGCTACGAACGTTCATCCAATGGAATATATTTTTGCGTATCCGGACCGACATATTCCGCACGCGGGCGAATGAGACGATTGTCGGCATACTGTTCCAAAATATGCGCGTTCCAACCTGCCGTCCTGCTCACAGCAAAAATAGGGGTGAATAGATCGTGGTCAACGCCTAAACTGTGGTACACAGATGCTGAATAGAAGTCCACATTCGGAAGCAATCCTTTGTCATTGACCACTTTTTCCTCAATAGCCACAGACATGTCATACCACTTCGATTCTCCGGCGATCTCTGTCAATTTCTTCGACATGTCACGCAAATGTTTCGCACGCGGATCCCCGCTTTTGTAAACACGGTGACCAAATCCCATGATTTTTTCTTTTTTGTCAAACAATCCCTGAATATGGTCTTCAACGCGGTTGACTTCCCCGATTTCACTTAACATAGCCATCACACGTTCATTGGCACCGCCGTGCAAAGGACCTTTTAATGCACCGATGGCAGCGGTGATTCCGGAGTAAAAATCAGACAATGTCGCTACACACACGCGCGCTGTAAAAGTGGATGCATTTAATTCATGATCTGCATGCAAAACGAGCGCTTTGTTTATCGCATCAACGGCAACATTTTCCGGTTCCTCACCATTCAACATATAGAGAAAATTTGCGGCATAGCCAAGATTTTCTTTTGGTTTAACCGGTTCTTTCCCGTTTCGGATTCTTGCAAATCCGGTCACAAGTGAGGCAATCTTTGCCTGCAATCGCAAGGCAATCCGTTTTGCGGCGTCTTCTTCGACTTCGTCCGCTTCCTTGTCGTAAAGGCCCAATTGCGAAACCGCTGTCCGTAATGCCGCCATCGGATGTACATCGGCAATTGGATAGGCTTTCATATCATTAAATATTTCATTCGGCACTGACATATTAGCCACTAAATCGTTCGAGAATGTCTCCAGCTCCGTTTTGTTCGGCAGCTTGCCATTCCATAATAAGTATACCACTTCTTCAAAGGACGAGTAATTAGCCAGATCATCAATATGATAACCTTGGTATGTGAGAACATCGTCAATAATCGAGCTTACGCTCGAAGTTGTAGCTACGACACCTTCCAGGCCGCGCGTTTGGCTCATAAAAAACCTCTCCTTTACACCTGAGAATCCGATGACCGGCGGACACAACGGCTTGTCCGTATCTTCAGCACAGCAAGGGCCACTCTGTTACATTTGGCCACCGGTTTTTTCACCATCCTCTATTATATACATTTTTGTAGGATTTGTGAATGAATAGTCCTTATTCTTTACGACAAATTGTGATTCATGCTTTTTTACGAAAGACAACGCCGTAAATTATCGTGTAGGAGTAAACAGTGGATTCAACGTCGGATAACCATTATATTTCGATTCATCAGCACTTTATTGAAAAAATAGCGGACGAAGCCTTTGATATACGTTCGCGTAAACGGAAGGATGAGCATAAAGCCAAGAAGGTCAGTGAGAAAGCCGGGGGCGATGAGCAAAAAACCGCCGAAAAGAATACAGATGCCATCAAGCGCAACGCCAGTCGGCGTTTGCTGATTTTGTATTTGCAGTTGCAACACTCGCCATGTTTGCCTGCCTTCTCTTCGCGCCAACCATATACCGAGGACACTTGTGAGGACCAGGAGGAACAATGTGGGCCAAAAACCAAGTGCTCGTCCAACTAACCAAATGACGATGATTTCAATAATCGGGATCGCGAGTAATAAAAGAATGAACAACCTCGCCAAAAATAACCCTCCTTTGGCTGATAAAATCTACTAATAGTTCCGTTCGCTTATAAAACACTGGCATGTCCCCTGTAAATATCTCCACGTGCACTGTCTAACGTTAATTCTTCTCCATCTTCGAAGCGTTCAACGGCGCGCTCGACACCAACGACAACGGGAATCCCGAGGGTTAAGCCGACAACGGCAGCGTGGCATGTCAAACCACCTTCTTCGGTGATGACGGCCGCTGCTTTTTCAAAAGCATTCATCATCTCTTTGTCCGTCGAAGGCGCGATTAAAATATTCCCTTCTTCCATTTTATCGTTCGCTTCTTGGGCGTTGCGGGCGACAACGGCTTTCCCGGATGGATTTGTCTGGCCTATTCCTTGCCCTTTCGCGGCTACTTCCCCGATGACGTGGACTTTCATCATATTGGTTGTCCCAGTTTCTCCTACCGGAACGCCGGCAGTGATCACAACGAGGTCGCCATGTTTGACCACTCCGGATTTAAGGGCTTCACTCACGGTTATGTCAAACATTTCATCGGTGGTAGCCACTTTTTCGCCAAGCAATGGGTAGACGCCCCACACGAGGTTTAAGCGTCTGAGCACACGGATGTCGCTCGTAACGGCTATGATTTTTGATTTAGGTCGGTATTTGGAAACGAGCCGTGCCGTATAGCCGCTTTCCGTCGCTGTAAGAATCGCGGATGTATCCAAGCTTAACGCTGTTCTCGTAACCGCTTGGCTGATCGAATTTGTGATCGTGGTCCTGCTTTCTTTCGTCCGGTTATCCAACACCTCTTCATAGTTTAACGCGGACTCCGCCTTAACAGCAATACGACTCATCGTTTCAACCGCTTCGACCGGGTAGTCGCCAGCAGCCGTCTCTCCCGACAACATAATCGCATCCGTGCCATCGAAGATCGCGTTCGCGACATCACTTGCTTCCGCTCTGGTGGGGCGAGGGTTTGTCGTCATCGATTCAAGCATTTGTGTGGCTGTAATGACCGGCTTTGCCAGATTGTTGCTGTAACCAATCAACTTTTTTTGAATGAGAGGAACTTCCTCGGGGGGGATTTCCACGCCTAAATCGCCTCTTGCCACCATGATCCCTTCGGAAACTTCGAGGATTTCTTCGATGTTTTCGACCCCCTCTTCGTTTTCGATTTTGGGAATAATGGGGGTATTTTCAGCTTGATGAAATTCTAGTAATTCCCTGATCTCAAAAACATCGGCCGCTCTTCGAATGAATGAAGCGGCAATAAAATCGATGCCTTCCTCAAGTCCAAAGCGGATATCTTCGGCATCTTTATCTGTCATTCCCGGTAAGTTTACTTTAACTTTCGGCAAATTGACGCCTTTATTATTTTTTAATATGCCATCATTCATGACGGTTGCCTCGACGTCATTTCCGTCAACGGCTTCCACCTGCAATTCAATTAACCCATCGTCTAGGAGGACGGTGTCACCGGAGGTGAGGTCTTTCGCTAAATCTTTGTATGTAACGCCTATTCGCTTTGCATTTCCCGGGATATTCTCACCTGTGAGACGAACGACGGACCCTTTTTGCAAGTGCACCTTTCCATTTTCCATTTCATACGTGCGAATTTCAGGCCCTTTCGTATCCAATAAAATCGATATTTCTTTTCCTGTCTCCGCTGCCGCTTCTCGAATCATCCGTATTCTCGCGCGGTGTTCTTCATGATCTCCATGGGAAAAATTGAGACGGGCAACATTCATCCCGGCATCAATCAACTGTTTCAAAGTTTGTTTATCCTCTGATGCAGGGCCGATCGTTACAACGATTTTCGTTTTTCTCATCATAACAAATCCTTTCAGGTTTTAGAGGTGGGAAGTGAGGAGAGGGGAACCCCAAGTGCAACGTGCCGGACAAAATACTCGCATATTCAGCATTTTTGGCTGCATTTACACCTTTTCGAGACAAACCTTTCGCATATCCAGATTTTTTGTCCTCGTTTCCCCGTTTGAATGACAAAACGTTCGCTTTACCCGTTAGTTTGTCTTGATTCACGCTTTCTCAAAACAAAAATGTCACTTCACCGATCATTTTGTTCTCATCCAGCCTTTTGCGGAACAAAATTTTCGCATCAGCTGCGTTTTTGGTTTCATTCACCCGGGTAGCGTCATATTTTCAGCTTCCAATCGCTAAATGGATAGTTCTTGGGATAACCGGTACATATTTTCATCAATGTGATGGGGTTTTTCAAGCGCATAGTCGAGCGGTTGATCATCGATTTCATTCGCTAACATTCCTACCATTCGCCCGGACTTCCCTTTGATTAATAATTCCGTTGCGTGTGCGGCCAGCCGACTCGCGAGCACACGGTCAAAAGCGGACGGTGAACCGCCGCGTTGAATATGGCCCAGAACGGTGACTCGCGTCTCATAACCTGTGCGTTCCTGAATTTCTTTTCCGAAGTTCACCCCGCTCGCGGCCCCTTCCGCCACGATAATAATGCTATGTTTCTTGCCTCGCTTATGTCCTCTTACAAGACGACGGACCGTATCTTCCATATCATAAGGCTGCTCGGGAATAAGGATCGTTTCTGCGCCGTCGGCCAACCCGGACCATAGCGCCAAGTCCCCGGCGTGGCGCCCCATGACTTCGATCACATAGGTTCGTTCGTGGGAGGTGGCCGTGTCCCGTATTTTATCGATCGCTTCGATCACCGTGTTCAAAGCAGTGTCAAAGCCGACGGTAAAATCAGTTCCGGGAACGTCATTATCAATGGTAGCAGGCACACCAATCGTCGGGAAACCTAAATTGTCCAGCGTTTGGGCTCCCCGAAAAGAACCGTCCCCGCCAACGACAACGAGGGCATCCATTCCGGCCTCTTGCAAATGCCGAATCGCTTTTTCCTGTCCGTCTTTTGTTTTAAATTCCTCACACCTTGCCGTATAAAGCATCGTTCCCCCGCGATGGATAATATCGCCGACATCGCCGATTTCCAAAGGATAAATATCATTGTTCAAAAGTCCGGAAAACCCATAATTGATCCCCCACACACGCACATCATGGTAGATCGCTTTTCGTACGACTGCTCGGATGGCTGCGTTCATCCCGGGAGAATCCCCCCCGCTCGTCAAAATTCCTATGTTTCGCATAGAATCCCTCGCTTACTCTTCTGTTTTCCCGATCCTATTGAATTTCTCAAAGCGATGCTGCCGCAATTCTTCTGAAGATAGGGTAGAAAGATTGGCTAAGCTGCCATCCAATGTTCGCTCGATGAAACCGGCCTGTTTTCTAATATCATAATGAGCGCCGCCGCGCACCTCCGGAATAATGCCGTCGATAATCCCGAATTCATCAAGATCAGGGGCGGTAATGCGCATCGTTTCCGCCGCTTTTTGCGCTTGGGAAGCATCTTTCCAAAGGATGGTAGCAGCTCCTTCCGGCGATATCACGGAATACGTCGCGTTTGCAAGCATGTACATATGGTTGCAAACCCCAAGAGCAAGCGCGCCTCCGCTGCCGCCTTCTCCGATGACTATGCCAATCGATGGCACACCAAAACCGGCCATTTCCATCAGGTTTCGCGCAATGGCTTCACTTATCCCCCGTTCTTCTGAAGCTTTCCCCGGAAACGCCCCTTTCGTATCAATAAAACAAATAATCGGCCGACTGAATTTGTCTGCCTGCTTCATTACACGTAACGCTTTGCGATACCCTTCAGGGTGAGGGCTTCCAAAGTTACGTCGTATGTTTTCCTTCGTATTCCGCCCCCGCTGATGGCCGATGACGGTCACCGGAAGCCCCTTGTAAGTGGCGATACCTGAAATAATCGCTTCGTCGTCTCCATAGAGGCGATCCCCGTGCAGCTCAAGAAAATCGGAAAACAAATAATCAATGTAATCCAACGTCGTCGGACGCTCCGCGTGACGCGCAATCTGGACGCGCTCCCAAGGGCTCAATTCATCGTAGATTTCAACCTCGAGTTCCTGCAATCGTTCTTCCAGGTGGCGAATTTCCGATTCCAAATTAATGTCCTTGTTCTCGGTAAAATTTTTTAATTCATTAATTTTATTCTGAAGCTCGACCACCGGCTTTTCAAATGGAAGATTTTGGCTCATTGTTAATCTCCTTCTGTTCCCGCGCATGGATTTTCAGGATATTTACAAGTGTATCTTTCGCTTCCGAGCGAGGCACGACCCTGTCCAACTGCCCGTGCTCCAATAAAAATTCCGCGGTCTGAAAATCATCGGGCAGTTCTTCGCGTATCGTCTGCTCGATCACCCTTCTTCCCGCAAAACCGATCAGAGCTCCCGGTTCTGCAAAATTGTAATCGCCCAAAGACGCGAAGCTGGCCGAAACACCTCCGGTTGTCGGATGGGTCATGATGGAAATGAAAGGGATCTTTGCCCGATGTAAGCGTTCCAGGGCAACACTCGTTTTCCCCATTTGCATCAGGCTTACAACCCCTTCTTGCATTCGCGCTCCACCTGATGCGCTAAACATGATAAACGGCACGCCGGTTTTTTCGGCCTGTAAGATGGCGCGGGAGATTTTTTCTCCAACGATAGCGCCCATGCTCCCCATTCTGAAACGCGCATCCATGACGCCAAGTACAACCGGATACCCTTTGATCGTTCCTTCTCCGGTGACGACCGCTTCGTTCAACCCTGTTTTTTCTTGATCTTTACTTAATTTCTCCTCGTATTCGGGAAAATTCAAGGGATTTCCAGAAAACATCCCCGTGTCCATTTCCCGAAACGTTTCCTCATCAATGACACAATCGACGCGCTCATAGGCGGTCATACGAAAGTGATGCCCACACTCGCTACACAAATTCAAGTCCTTCTTTAGTTCACGTGAGTACATGATTGTTTTACAGCTGGGGCATTTCGTCATTACACCGTCATTCATTTTTGTTGGCTGCGTTCGTTCCGAAGGAATCGTTGCATACTTTCTTTTTTTTGAAAATAAATCCCTAAACAAGCTGTTCACCTCTTTGGTTCTCCTGAGCCGTTCGTTTGAAAAGCGACCGCCTTTATTGGCGATCGCTTTTTCCCCATCGCGCTTGCTTACTCCTCAATCAAAGCTTCTTTGCGCGTTCGTTCGGCAATTTCCTCAGGGTCGGCATTTTTTCTTGCCACACCTGTTTCCATAGCGGCTTTCGCTACCGCGGCAGCAACTGCCGGGGCAACACGAGGATCAAATGGAGCCGGAATCGCGTAATCTGACGATAATTCATCGTCACCGATAAGATCAGCGATCGCGTAAACGGCTGCTTGCTTCATCTCCTCATTAATATGGGAAGCATTGACATCAAGAGCTCCTCTAAAGATCCCCGGAAAAGCAAGGACATTGTTCACTTGGTTCGGATAATCCGATCGCCCGGTACCGATGACAATCGCGCCGGCTTCTTTCGCGACGTCAGGCATAATTTCCGGCGTTGGGTTTGCCATTGCAAAAATAACCGGGTTGTCATCCATCGTACGGACCATCTCTGTCGTTAATGCCCCTTCGACGGAAACGCCGATGAAAACATTGGCTCCGTGAATGACATCCACTAATGAACCTTCTTTTCTCTCAAGATTGGTCACTTTCGCCACGCTTTCCTTGACTTCATTCATGCCCTCGGCTCTGCCTTCATAAATCGCGCCACGGGAGTCACACATGATGATTTCTTCAACCCCCATGTTCATGAGCAATTTAATCACGGCAATGCCCGCTGCCCCCGCGCCATTGATGACAACTTTGGCTTCCGAGAGACTCTTTCCCGCTACCTTTAATGCGTTGATCAGTCCGGCGACGGTCACAATCGCTGTGCCATGCTGATCATCATGGAAAACAGGAATATTTGTTTCTTCTTTCAATCGATCCTCAATGATAAAGCAATCCGGCGCGGCAATATCTTCAAGATTAACGCCGCCGAAAGAAGGCTCCATCATTTTCACCGTTTCGATGATTTTTTCGTTGTCTGCAGAATTCAAACAGATTGGAAAGGCGTCTACACCTGCAAACGATTTAAACAAAACCGCCTTTCCTTCCATGACGGGGAGAGAAGCAGACGCCCCGATATTCCCCAAGCCTAACACGGCGCTCCCATTTGATACGACAGCAACCATGTTGCTCTTCATCGTGTAATCAAAGACCTTTTCAGGGTCCTCTTTAATTTCTTTGCATGGCTCGGCTACGCCGGGCGAATAAGCAAGGCTTAGGTCGCGGCTGTTACGAACTGGGATTTTTGACTTGGATTCAAGTTTTCCTTGTTTCATTTTGTGAAGATGTAACGCTTCTTCTTTTATTGTATCCACGATCTGCACACTCCTTTTATGAATTTTTTGCGAAAATATGTGCTCCAGTTCGCTCTGCTTTCTGATTGAGATCTATTATAACAAAGACAACCTGCCCGTACACCCTTTTTTACCTTTTATTTAAATATTTCTTACTGGCTGTCCTCTGACTTTGTCCGTTCCGCGACGTTTCCTTCCCCTACAAGCAGCTTTACGTTAGAGCGAAGTTCGTCATTGATGCGTACGCGGTAGCGGTCATCAAACGCAAATAATTGATTGGTTGTTTCATTGTATACGCGCACTTGGGAGAAGCCGGGCATTTTCTGCAAAATCTTTTTTAGTCGGCGGGATTGGGTATTTGCATGAGATTCATCCGACCATTTAATGTAAAGCACGGTTTGTGCCTCCTCCTGCGCACGTTCTACAGCGATCACATCGTCGGCAATGACTTTATTCCCGTATTGGTCAACCGTCCGCTTTCCGCGAACAAATACGTAGCGTTGTTCCTCCAGTTCATGGTGCACTTGCCGATATACGTTCGGAAACAGAACCACTTCGCAAGAGGCACTCTCATCACTAAGTTGTAAAAATGCCATTGTTTGTCCGTTCTTCGTACGAATTTGCTTCACATGTTCGATCGCGCCCATGATCCAACATTCTGTTTTCACGGGCGCCTGTTCCACTTCCGCGAGTGCCAAAGGCGCGCGCGTGGCAATCAGATGTTCAAATTTATCGAGGGGATGCCCGCTTAAGTAAAAGCCGGTCACTTCTTTTTCGTACATGTAGCATTCTTCCGGGCTCAACGGCGCAGCATCCGCATAGCGAAAATCTCTGCTTCCCCGCTCAAACAGTTGGCCCAAATCCCGCTCGAAATCTACAAATTCGAGCGCCCGATCGATCGACGCGAGTAATTTGGCGCGGTCACTGTGAAGGTCATCAAATGCACCTGCTTTAATAAGATTGGCGAGCAGGCGGCGATTTACCGACAAATGAGCGGTGCGTGCACAAAAATCAATAAAGCTTTGAAACGCCCCTCTTTTGTTCCTTTCCCGGATGAGCTTCCCACTGACTTGCCTGCCGACCTGGGTAATGATTTGAAAAGGAAAACGCACGCCTTTCTCTTCCGGTGCAAAGCGTTCCGTGCTTCTGTTAACCGCCGGCGGATAGATGTGCAGCCCTTGGTTTTTCAACTCCCGAATGGCTTTTCCAAGCCGGTCCTTATCATTTTCTACCATCGACAAATAGGCAGAAAAGAAAACGAGGGGATAATGCACCTTATAATAAGCCAGCCGGTAAGCAATAAAGCTATAAGCAACTGCATGGCTGCGATTGAACCCGTACTCGGCGAAACGCAGGATCCATGCATAAATTTTGGTTGCTGTCTCTTCCTCATAACCATTGGCAAGTGCACCTTTGACAAAAGACGCCTTTTCATTCTCCAATTCTTCACGGTCTTTTTTGCTCACGGCTCTGCGGAGCAAGTCCGCCTGTGCCAATGAGTAACCCGCGATTTGCACAGCTACTTGCATAATCTGTTCCTGATAAACGATAACCCCATACGTCGGAGACAAAATCGGCGCCAAATCCTGATGAACGACATTCACCTCACGGCGATTATGCTTACCTGCAATATAAACATCGATCTGCTCCATCGGACCGGGACGGTATAAAGCATTGACAGCAACCAAATCTTCAAACGTTGTTGGCTGTAATTTCTTTAACACTTGTTGCATCCCCGCAGATTCAAATTGAAAAATTCCTGTCGTCTTACCGGCGGCAAGCATCGCCAGCGTTTGCGGATCATTCATCGGCATCGCCCCGGGATCTTCGCCGGTGCCGCTTCGTTGCACCTCATCGCGAAGCTGTTCCAACAAAGTTAAATTCTTGAGCCCCAAAAAATCAATTTTCAGTAGCCCATAAGCTTCCAGATCTTCCATCGGAAATTGGGTCACGACCGTTAACGAGCCAGGGGCAGTAGGCACAATTTCCGTGAGCGGCCGGGCGCTGAGAACGACCCCGGCCGCGTGCAAAGACGTATGGCGGGGAAGACCTTCGATGGCTTCGGCATATTGAAACAATGTGTTTGCTTGTTCATTTTCCCTTAATAACTCCGAAAGCTTCTCATCGCCTTCTCTTGCTATCTTTAGCGTTGCATTCGCTGAAGGAAGTGTGCGAATGATTCGTTCGACGAGCGCCTGCGGGGTTCCCAATGCTTTTCCCACATCCCTGAGCGCGGCTCGGGCCCCGAACGTGCCGAACGTAATAATTTGCCCAACATGGGCGGTCCCGTATTTATTTCGCACGTATGCGATGATTTCTTCCCGGCGATGATCGGGGAAATCAATGTCGATATCCGGCAAAGACACGCGCGCTTCATTTAAAAACCGTTCAAACAGCAATCCATAGGCAAGAGGGTCAACGTCTGTAATATACAGACAATACGCAACGATTGAACCCGCGGCCGACCCGCGGCCAGGTCCGGTTAAGACACCTGCGTCTCTGGCATAAGCCATAAAATCCCAAACAATGAGGAAATAATCTTCAAATGCTTGTCTTTCAATAACGGCAAGTTCATGCTCCAGTCGTTCGACCACGCGGTCGTTCAAACGGCCGTAGCGCTCGTTAGCACCTTGAAAACAAATCCTTCTCAATTCTCCGCGGTGATCAGGAGAAGGGAGTTTTGTCTGCAGTTGATCCGGTTCCACCGAACAACGTTCCGCGATTGCCACGGCATTTGCCATCGCACCTCCGTCATGTGCCCAAGCCTGTTCAGCATAAGAGACCGAAAAAAGCACATGTTCCTCACGCCACTCCAACGGGCTTACGTCCTCGAGAGGACGATTGCTGCGAATGGCTTCCAAACAGCGCCGCCATTTTTTATCTTCCTCTGTTAAAAAAGAAACATTGCCGCACGCCACCCGATTCATTTTCATCGCATCGGCAAACGCGATCCAATCTTGACGTTCTTCCCTTTCCGGTAAAGGAGCGGGAAGGCAACCGGCGTATAAGTGATCCGGCCCGATCTTTCCCTTCAAGTCTAGAACAATTCCCCGGGCATGCGCCCTATCCGTCTCCTCCGGAAGAATAACGATTAGATCGCTGCAATGCCGATAAAAAAAATCAGCATACACGCCCGGCTCCGATTGAGATTGGGCCTCGGCCGACAGCGCCATTAATTGCTGGTAGCCTGTCAGATTGACGGCGATTAAAAGGAGCGTCCCTTTCGTCTTTTCTTCAAAATGGACATCTAATTCCAAACCGAAAAGCGGTTTTATTTTTCGTTCCTTACAGAGGTTATAAAATTTATGGGCGCCATACATGACGTTTCGATCTGTCAGAGCCAGTGCGGAATAACCGAGAGAAGCCGCCCGGTCCACTAGGGGCTCGATGCGGCACGTACTCTCGAGCAAGGTGTATTCGCTTCGCACTTGTAAATGGACAAATGAATCCACGGCACTCTCTCCTTTTCCCACATCTCACTTCCCGCTTCTAAACCAAGCATAACTTGGCCATCTATTGATTATACATGAAAATAGACGATCCATGCTTACGCGGGAAAAAGGTTGTTTCGACAGATAGGGGGAATCCGGCACATGTTTACCAGGGATTTTTTGGCTACATTGGTTTTGGACTTTTTCGTTGCCTTCGGGGTTGTGCTCGGCGGGGCTATTATCGGCGGGATTGGCGCGTTCATGATCGGAAAACCGCCGCTTGCTACCATCCACGATTTAGCCGGCAGTTTGAAAATTTGGGCGCTTGTTGCCGCCATCGGAGGAACGTTTGACGCGATCACCAGCTTGGAGCGCGGCCTTTTTTACGGCACACATATTGATATCTATAAAACCGTTTGTATGATTTTAGCCGCGTTATCCGGCGCAAATGTCGGCGCGCTGATCATCCAATGGATTACACAGGAACAGATCTCCCCATGAGAATTCCACCCTATCACCGGCGTCCGGGCTGGCAAAGATTTTTTGCAGGTGTCATTATCGGCGCGCTGATTGGCTGGTGCATTTTTCTCTATCAGTTTGGCAAAGTACATGAAGAGATGGTCGTAGAACTCGGAAAAAATGAATTGCACATCGAGCAGCTCGAGCGAAATCTTGAATCGCTAAGGGAACGGGAACAGGAAGAAAATAGCGATGACGACTTCATCATTGAAGAGATTTCGATTGTCTTTGAAAACGAGGAAGAAAGCCGCCTCAGCGAACTCGCCCTCTATGACATCGAACAACAAGCCATTGAAGAATTGGAGCACCTTTTAGACCAGGAATTGGAAAATGTTGCTGAAAACCGCGAACTACTCGTGAGAACGATTGAAAATAAACGGTATCCAGCCAATGATTATGAATACAACCTGATTGTGCACCAGTTAACCCTCTATCGAACATTGGAACTCCATGTAGAAGTTGTCCCCGTTGCCGATGACTGACGAATGGCTGATAACTCATTTGTTTTGGCTGATATATTGATGTTTTCGGCTGATATATTCCGACATTTGGCTGATATCGAGCCGTTTTCGGCTGATAAATTATGCCCGGTACGCTTTACAAATCTCTTCCAACTGCTCCACCACTTGCGCCCGTTCTTGATCGTTTTCTGCGGTTGCACCTGCAGCGAGCGGGTGCCCTCCACCTTGAAATCGGCCCGCCAGCTCGTTAACAACAGGGCCTTTGGAACGAAGCCTCACCCGATAGGTTTTGTCTTCCAGTTCGACGAACGTTACCCAGGCCATGATGCCTTCCACATTCGCGACAGAATGCACGATCGCTGATGATTCATTTACGCTCACTTGATACTTCCGAAGTTGTTCCTGGCTAAGCACGATAACGCCGACCCCATTTTCACTCAGCGTAAAGTCGGAAAGCACCTCTCCTTCTAAACGTAACAACGAAAGGGGTTTTTTGTACATCTCATTAAATAATCGACGCACATCGAATTCTCTTTCAAATAGAAGCTGAACAGCCTTGAACGTACACGCTGATGTGTTCGGGTGTGAAAAGCGCCCCGTGTCCCCGACAATCCCCGCGTATAATAGGCGGGCACACTCACCGTCGAGTTTCCAATCATGTGCAGAGGCGACCGTCTCATACCAATGAACGATCATTTCCGAGGTTGAACTGAATGTCGGATCCACCCACGCGAGGGAGGCATAATCATCTACAACCGGATGATGGTCAATTTTAAAAAGTTCACGGGCGTTTTTATAACGCTCGTCGTCAATCCGTCCGGTGTTCGCCGTGTCGCATACAATAACGAGTGCTTCCGAAAATGCTTTATCATCAATCTTATCCATTTCAGATAAAAAAGAAAGGGACGGTTCCTCTTCCCCGGCCAGCTGTACTTTTTTTCCGGTGTTGATTTCAATTAATCTCGCTAACCCGGCTTGTGATCCGATCGCGTCCGGATCCGGCCGCTCATGACGGCAAATAATGATTTGCTCAAAGGCAGAAATCGTATCAAAAAGTTTCTGTTTCATTTTTTTGGCTCCTTTGCCTCTTTAAACTTATGCTCTGACTTTCATACAGACGGAAAAAAAGGTACACTAGAGCTTGTAAGGAGGTATTTTGATGACAGTAGTCATTCCCATCGTTATGGCGATTTCAATCGCGCTTTATGCGTACAATAAATTCAAACGTTTCCGCACCTCGGGGGAGGCCATTAAACAATGGTACCAAACAAAAGCGATGATCGCATTGGGCTTTTTCATTCTGGCACCCGGCCTGCTTTTCATGCTGCCGCCCATGTGGGGTGTTGTGGAATTCATCGTCGGACTTGTTTTCTCGTTGCTCGGGCTCGTCTATGTGATCTACGGGAGCAAATACTACAGGAAAGTGCTGCCCTTTGCGAAAGAAGAGTCTGAAGCCATGCGAGTGTCCGGAAGTGGGAAATGAGAGGTGGGAGATGGGAGTCTCTCCCTACCTCGGATCCGCCGGCATGGGGACCTTTTCGGCTGGAAGTTTATCGTTTCGGGACTCATGAGCAATCGATGGCGACCGCCTCTGATTTCGGGCTTCATGAAACGCTCATGGCGACCGAAAGGCTCCGGGCCTGGCGCTTTCGGGTTTCATGAACCGCCCATGGCGACCGAAAGGCTCTGTTCCTGGCGCTTTCGGGCTTCATGAACCGCTCATGGCGACTGACAGACCCCGGTTCTTACGCTTTCGGGCTCCATGAACCGCCCATGGCGACCGAAAGGCTCCGTACCTTGCTCTCTCGGGTTCCATGAATCGCCAAGCCCGTTATTTTTCCAACAGCTGGGCCATCATAAGGCCTTTCCCAACGAGTTCATCTTCGAGATAAAGCTCCACATCCACTTTCCCACTTTTTCGGCTGACCTCCAATATCTTTCCTTTCATCTCAATCTCGCTTTCAATTTGAACCGGCTTTAAAAAATATAAGGAGAGGTTTTCAACGACGAGGTCTCCCTTACGATGACGGCGCAATAAACGACTGCCCACTTCTGTAACCAGCGTGGACAAAACCCCATACGAAATCATCCCGATCGGATTGGTCATCTGCGGGGTTAATTGACATACGTAATCGTATACGGAACCGCCGGGTGCTTCCTCAACATTCCCGGTGATAAGGTCGTCAAGCGTATCCCCTACATGTGGTTGCCGCTGGGCAACCTGCAAAGCCTTTAACACATCCTGCCGGCTAATGACCCCGAGCAAACGGGATTCTCCATCGACAACAGGAAGAAGTTCGATCCCCTCCCAAACCATGACATGGGCGGCAGATGCCAAAGATGTTTGCGCATTAACGGTAATCGGCTCAGCGGTCATAACTTTCTCAACAGGCGTACTTTCTTTCATCGATAATATATCTTTTGCCGCTACCATGCCGAGCACTTTCATTTCATTGTTAACGACCGGAAAGCGACTATGGCTCGTATCTGTATTAAGTTGATGCCAGCGTTCCACCATATGGTCGGTTGTTAAAAAATGCGTATCCTCCAACGGGATTAATATATCTTCAACAAAAACGATTTCTTTTTTGATTAATTGGTCATAAATGGCCCGATTGATCATACTGGCTACCGTAAACGTATCATAACTTGTCGTGATGATCGGAAGGGAGTGTTCGTTGGCATAGGCAATCGTTTCTTCGTTCGTATCAAATCCGCCAGTGATCAACACCGCCGCCCCTGCTTCCAATGCAAGTTGGTGGACTTGATAACGGTTGCCTACAATTAGTAAATGTCCCGGCTCCACGTAGCGCATCATCGCTTCCATTTTCATGGCACCAATTACAAACCGCTGCAATGTTTTATGTAATCCGTCACGGCCGCCAAGGACTTGTCCATCCACAATATTGACGACTTCAGCAAACGTAAGGTGTTCGAAGTTTTCCTTTTTCTTTTCTACACGAATTGTCCCAACGCGCTCAATCGTAGTAACGATGCCTTGATTTTCCGCTTCCTTAATGGCTCGGTACGCGGTTCCTTCGCTTACGTTCATCACCTTGGCAATTCTGCGCACAGAGATCTTCTCCCCGACACCCAAATGATAAATATGTTGTAAAATCTGTTCGTGTTTCGTAGACATGTGGCATGTTCACCCCCTATCCTATGAAATGAAAAAACTTGGCAACCAACCAAGTTTTCGTGCAAACAATCGTGCTCGTTTCCTTTCATTATAAAGGCGGGACGACAGATGATCAAGCGCGAAGCCGTCCACGCGTCTGATCACCTTTGCTGCGACTTTCGAGAATCGTGCTCGTTTCAACGGCCCCGTTTTTCTTTTTATACCTTTCATGCAACAAAGCCGAAAGGTTCCCACCGACGACAAGCAAGGCAAAAACAAACCATACGCTGGCAAAAACACCGGCTAACCCTCCCGATTGTATAGAAAACTGTTCAACCGCGTGCCATATGAAGAAAACCGCGACCCCCAATGAAATAAGCAAACGTAAACGCATACGATCCCCCTCTGCTCATTAGCATATGAGCGAAGCGCCTTTCCTATGACTCGTCCAGGCGAACGGGTTTCGGCTGATGATCACACCTGAATCCTTAAAAAGGCCCGGGCAACATTTAGTTGCTCCGAGCCAATCGTTTTAGATATCCACACTTTCTCCCGGCTGCAGCGCCCGGCCTTTAATCGGCGATAGTTCATCGACGAACTTTTGCCCGTCTTGTTCAATGAGCGGGAAGGTGTTGTAGTGGATAGGAACGACGAGTTCCGGGTTAATCCATTCCGTTGCGATCTTCGCGTCATCCGGACCCATCGTGAAATTGTCTCCAATCGGGATAAAGGCGATGCTTATATCATTGTGGTCGCCGATTAGTTTCAAATCGGAGAACAATGCAGTGTCACCGGCGTGATAGACCGTCTTATTATCCGCAGTAAACAAAATCCCGGTAGGCATGCCTGTATAAATGATCTGGCCGTCTTCTTCCGCGTAGGAAGAACTATGCCAAGCCGGTGTTAATTTGACGTGTCCAAACTTAAATTGGTAACCGCCGCCAACATTCAACGGATGCGTTTCAACGCCTTTCGAACCAAGGTATCCGGCAAGTTCATGCGTCGCTACGACAAGGGCATTTGACCGCTTGGCGATAGCTACTGTGTCCCCGAGGTGATCCTGATGTCCGTGGGTAAGTAAAATCGCATCCGGATTTACATCTTCCGGATTAATATCACATGTCCCGTTCCCGGTAATAAAAGGGTCGATAAGAACATTTGCGTCAGGTGTCTCAATTTCAATAAAAGATTGGCCGTGAAAAGTTAGTTTCATTGTTTTCCATCCCCTTATTTATAATTCTAAAACATCTATTTCCGAATGAATGTATAATTAAACGTGTTTTTTGCCAAAAGAAGCAAGGGCTTCGTCCACATTTTCAGACGTAATGTTTTGCGCTTGACCGACCGCTTCATATGTTAATTTTCCCGCGATCGTATTCAAGCCTTTTTTCAAATTTTCATCGTCACTCATGGCTTGCAATAAGCCTTTGTTCGCGAGATTTGATACGTATGGCAGTGTAACGTTCGTAAGTGCCATCGTGGCCGTTCGCGGAACAGCGCCAGGGATGTTGGCAACCGTATAATGGACAATGCCGTGTTTGACATAGACCGGATCATCATGCGTGGTGATACGGTCCACCGTTTCGAAAATCCCCCCTTGATCAACGGCGATATCGACCAATACAGACCCCGACTGCATCGCTTTTACCGTTTCTTCCTTCACGAGTGTCGGCGCTTTTGCGCCCGGGATAAGAACGGCACCGATGACAAGGTCCGCTTCCCGGACGGCTTGATCAATCGAAACAGGATCAGACATCCGTACATTGATCTGCGAACCAAACAAATCGTCAAGATCGCGAAGTCTTTGCGGATTAAGATCGAGCACCGTGACGTTCGCTCCCAAACCGAGTGCGATCTTAGCTGCATTGGTACCTGCCACGCCTCCACCGATAATCGTTACTTTTCCTCGCTGGACCCCGGGGACACCGGAAAGCAAAATGCCTTTGCCACCTTTCGTTTTTTCTAGATATTGTGCACCCATTTGGGTGGACATGCGCCCGGCTACTTCACTCATTGGTGTCAAAAGCGGCAACGACCCGTCCGCCAATTGCACAGTTTCATAAGCGACCGCGGTCACTTCATTTTCCAACAGCGCTTTCGTTAACTCCTTTTCAGCGGCCAAATGCAAATATGTAACTAATAATTGATTTTTTCTAAAATATCGATATTCAGATGGAAGGGGCTCCTTCACTTTTACGATCATCCCCGCTGCCCAAGCCTCTTCCGCACTGTTTACGATTTCAGCCCCCGCCTGTTCATACTGCTCATCCGTAAAACTTGAACCTTCTCCCGCCTTTGTTTCCACGAGCACCTGATGACCGCTTTGTTTTAATTGCACAACAGCTGCCGGTGTGAGTGACACACGATTTTCTTGATTTTTTATTTCTTTGGGTATGCCGATTTGCATATTCCCCGCCCCCTAAATTAGTCTTTACATGTAATTGTCAGAACGCTCTTTATTGCAATAAAGGACTGAATGGCAAGGTCTTTGAACGCTGTAAAAATAGTGTATTAGCTTGATTCCCGAACTTAAGTTTGACATTATAAATATAGCCAAAGTTTCCCCGCGGGTGTGAAATGCAAGTGCATCTCTTTGGTGCTGATCTGTGCCTATGCAGTATAATCTGACATAAGAGCCTCACTGTGGCATGAGGTATGGTTGTCGTGTTGAGTGTGGGTCCGAAAAGGAACAACGGGGTGTATAGCTTGAACGGTATAGGACCTCTACAGGAGCGAGCAACCCCCATTACATGGCATTTCAATACCGAGAGGATGTCACGATTCTTCCACCGGTTGGTCATTTTTCTTCCATCTCCACGTGTACAATTCACTATCTCCGTTTCGCCAACGAATATCCATGCTTTCCAGCTTCGGAAATTCTTCTTTAATCCGTTCCGCCAATGTCTCTGCTTTTACATTTTCATTGACATTAATGAGCACTGCCATGTTATCCACTTGTGTTTTCGCTTCTTCATCCCGTAACACCCGATCCTCATGTTGGAACTCATAATAATCGGGACTATCATATTTCCATTGATACACTTCTTCATCCGCTTCAATGATTACCCTAATCGAGAACATGTCCATCAGTTCATCAGCACGAACCTGGCCAAGGAAAGAGGTTAGCAAAAGTAACACAGCCATCACGATAAAAAGAAGTTTTTTCACACTGATCACCTCAGTATATAAGGTGACCCATCTCCGTATTTTTATTCATGACGGCGGCGGTGAATGACATCTACGCCTCCGGTTACTTCAATAATCGTGCCGGTAACCATATCTGCATCATCGGCGGCAAAATAAAGCACCGTACGCGCGATATCTTCGCCCGTTCCGGAACGCCCCACCGGTGTATCAGGGTCCGGGTGCTTCCTGCTCTCGGCAATCGTGCTTTCTTTCCATTCGCCGCGAATCTCTCCGGGAACGACCATATTTGCCGTAATTCCATGCTCCGCCTCTTCGATTGCCAAGGTCCTGATCAAAGAAGCCAACCCGGCTTTTGCTGCCCCGAATGCACCGCGATACAGCCATCCCGGTGCATTGCCGACGTCCTGATAACCATAAGCGATAATGCGTCCGAATTTTTGCTTCCGCATTTGCGGCAACGCTTGTTGTAACATCGTGAACATAGCCGTTAAATTGCCATTCACCATCTCATTCCACTCATCAGCAGTGTAATCATGGATTTTTTTTCGTTTAAATATATACGGTCCTGCATTATTCACTAAAATATCCAAACGGCCGAATCGTTGGATCGTGGTGGTGAATAAGCGCTCGATGTCCTTTTGATCGGTTACATCAGCCCGTACCGCATGCAAGCGAGTGTCATCTACTTCCAATGCTGCGCGCAAATGTTGGACCGCTTGCTCATCATTTCTGTAACTGACCGTAACGGTGTATCCTTCATACAAAAGGGCTTCGGTCACTTTGCGCCCAAGCCCTTTTGTACCTGCCGTAACAATTGCGTGCCTCATCTCCGGATCCTCCTGCTATCTTTCTTTTCATTTTACTACGTTTTCAGCCGGAATAAAAGTTCGAAAGCTTTTCCTCCCTACTTTTTGTCTTTTTCCGCTTTCTTCTCCTCGTCGTTTGCAATCTGATAACTTTTTAACATCTGCTCATGGACGATTTCATCCCCATCTTTTTTCTCTTTCAATGATTTTTCACGTTTAAAATCTTCCTTCAACGGGTACACCTACCTAGAGATTTATTATTTTACATTCCTGTATTTTTCCCTTACTCCACAGCACTATACCATCCACTGAAGGAGGAAATTAAATGCGTCGTTACAACAAAATTCTCGTAGGGGTCGATGGTTCCAATGAATCAAGCTTCACATTTGAACAAGCATGTGAATTTGCCGTAGATCAAAATGCAACTTTGTACATTACCACGGTGATCGATACGAAGACATTTGCAACGATTGAGCGCTTTGACCGCCAAATCGTCAAAAAAGCTGAAGAACAAGGGTATGACACGCTTAACAGGTTTAAAGAGAAGGCATTGGAAATGGGCGCCCCGAACGTGGAAACCATCCTCGATTTCGGTTCCCCGAAAGTTCGCATCACGCGGCACATCGCCCCTAATCATGACATTGACTTAATTATGGCCGGCGCGACAGGCGCAAACCGCGTCGAGCGAATGGTCATCGGCAGTGTATCCGAAGCAATTGTGCGGCATGCGCCCTGTGATGTGCTTATCGTGAGATGGGACCGTCAATTGCCGAGTGAAGATGATGAACTGCCTGAAGAATGAGGTGAAAATATGTAAAACGTCGTTCCCAAACGTTTTGTTTGGGGATTTTTAACCGTTTTGCCGAGAAGTCCCCTTCAAAATCTTTGATTTAGTGGGGGATGAATCGGCTTTTTTATTAGAAAAAAAGGCTTGATAAAAAACATAAGTTTGGTATAATAGAATCAGATCAAATGTTCGGGAAGTGACAACAAATGTTGGTACGCATGAATTATAAATACGAAATGTTTCCAACCGAAAAACAGATGCAAACGATGGATCGTTGGCTGTCTATTTGTCGTCAACAGTACAATTCTGCACTTTTGGATAAACAGCGTTTTTACGAAAAGAATAAGACCGGACTATCCCGACATGAATTGCAAAGACAGCAAACTAAGGATAAACAAACATTCCCTCTTCTTAAAACAATGCCGTCGCAACCTTTACAGGAGGTATTCTTCCGTCTGGAAGAAGCGTACAAGAACTTTTTCGAAGGGCGTGCACGTTATCCAAAAATCAAAAGGCATAAAGATTACCACTCAATGACATTTACACAATTCGGGGTGGATAAACGAAAGATAAAAAACAAGAAAACCGGTAAAGTTAACGTACGGGATGTGCGTTATGCTGCTTCGTTAGACGAGAACAATCATCTTTTTATTTCAAAACTCGGATCAGTGTATGTCAACTTTCACCGCCCAATAGAAGGAAAGGTGAAACAAGTCACGATCAAACGCCGGGGTCATCGTTGGTTTGCGATCTTCAGCGTCGAAAGACACGTAAACGAAACGGTTGATTTCCCTGTTCAATCCACAGGCGTCGCTCGACAAGTTTTGTTATAAACACTTTTTAGCGTGAAATACAGGGGATTCTCTATGAATCCTAACGTTACAACCGAGGATGGGAATGACGGAGCCATGTTTCCCGAAACCATCCCGCCAATACTCCTGCATGCGTCATGACAGACAGGTCATGGGGTTTGAAGACAGGTAGAGTCGGCAGAACGAAGGCTAGAGCCACCTTACGAGGAAGGTATGCCAACGGATATGCCGGACGGCTGAAAAACTGGATATGGTGAGAATGGTTTCCGTGGAGGGAAACTGACGAACAACCGAATGTACAGGTCTATAGTGGAACTATAGGGAAACCTATAGGCCATCCAACGATGGCGTGAGTAGCGTGGAGTAAAACTGCGCCTTCTGAAACACGCTATACCGAACAATGGCGGTATCTCGCTCACAGGCTTAAAGGGAACACCTACGTTCAGAAAGGATAGCTAGGTTGTAAGGGACTTGGAAAACAAGGAACGTTGAAACAAGGACTGTCATCCGAAACGTTTGCTATAAGACTTGATGTCGAAAGGCATTGATCCTTGCGAGGGTAGGGGCATGACCAATGAAACTCCTGTAATGGGAGGGGAGGAACAGCCCCAAGTCTAGCGAATGGAACGATCATTTTCCAAATGTGCATTGCATCGATCGGGTAAGAACGTGGGAACATCACTCTTTAGAGAGGATGCCACAATGCAAGCTTTACGTTATTGGGATTACTACGATATGACGGAAATATTCACGGATTTGTATGAAAAGTCCATCGAACGCCAAAGCTTTTCTCGTCTCTATGATGTCATCACATCACGGGAAAATATCCTTTTAGCCTATCGGACCATCAAATCCAACAAAGGTTCAAAGACATCGGGAACCGACGGGAAAACCATTGCCGATTTAAAATCGTGGTCGGAAGAAGATTTAATCGCTGAAGTCGGAAGCAAACTCAAAAACTACTGCCCAAAGAAAGTACGAAGGAAGTGGATTGAAAAAGATAACGGGAAATGGCGACCACTGGGTATTCCATGCATACTTGATCGTATTATCCAGCAATGTTTTAAACAAGTGCTGGAACCGATTGCGGAAGCACAATTTTACAATCACAGCTATGGATTTCGCCCACTTCGGTCTGCTCATCATGCCATGGCAAGAATCCAATTTTTGATTAATCAGGCACACTTCCACTTTGTGGTAGACATTGATATCAAAAGTTTCTTTGACAATATCAATCACACACTACTGATCAAGCAATTGTGGAATATGGGCATACAAGATCGCAAAGTGATGGCATGCATCTCGAAAATGCTAAAAGCTGAGATCGACGGATAGGGAACTCCAGTTCGTGTCGTGCCGCAAGGTGGATTGTTGTCAACGTACTTTCAAATGTCGTGTTGAATGATTTAGACCAATGGGTCGCCGATCAATGGGAGTTCTTCCCGTTATCAAAACCCTATCAATCCAAAGAAGGCGAAAGAAATGCCAAGAAACGCACCCGACTCAAAGAAGGTTACCTTATCCGTTATGCAGATGACTTTAAAATCCTCTGTAAAGATGGGGAAACAGCTCAGAAATGGTATCATGCGGTTCGCCTATACCTCAAAGACCGTTTGAAACTGGATATATCGCCAGAGAAATCCCAAATTGTGAATCTGAGGAAAAAGGAATCGGAATTTCTCGGGTTCACCATCCGTGCGAATAAAAAGGGCAAAAAGAGAGTTGCGCATACAGGGATCAAAGCAGTGAAAAAGCAGAAGATCAAACAAGAAGCGAAAAAGCTTATTCGAAGAATAAGATCTTCCCCATCTGCACTCAACGCACTCCTCTTCAATAGTTTTGTTTCTGGACTGCATCAATACTTTAAACGAGCTACAAAAGTAAATCTAGAGTTCTCGCGTCTTGCCTACGATCTTCAACCGTACATCTACAATCGTCTCGGACCTGTAGGAAAATATGAACACCCTAATAATCCGCCACCCACGTATAAAAAGCTCTATAAACAAAGCTTTAAAACGTTCAAAATTTGTGGCGTGTATTTATTTCCCCTTGCCGATGTAAAAACCGTCCATGCGATGGGTTTTACGCCAACCGTTACCCCTTACACGAAGAAAGGTAGGGAAAAGATTCACAAACGGTTACGTCCAGATTTAGGGCGAGAGATCGGGGTGCTGATGAAAGCAACGATTCCTCATCGAAGTGTCGAATATTTGGATAATCGAATCAGCCGATACAGCATGAAAATGGGGAAATGCGAGATTACAGGCATGGAGTTGCCCGCCTCGGAAGTTCATTGCCATCATTACATTCCAAGGCAGCTGGGTGGAACCGATCAATTTCATAACTTGCGAATTGTTCATAAGGATGTACACCGTCTCATCCATCATACGGATGATGAAAAGGTGCGAATCCTTCTTCGTCAATATAAAATCAACGCATTGCAATTAGAAAAGATCAACAGGTATCGAGAACAATGTAGATTACGAAGCATCGAGCAATCCTAATCACAGAAGTAACGAGGAACTTATGATCCAGTATATTTCGTTAGATGGAACGCGGAGTGCGGGGAAACTTGCACGCTCCGTGTGGAGCAGGGGGTGCGACAAGAAGTGACTTCTTTCGTATGAAGCCAGTGTCTATATAGATTATCCAGTTGCATCAGGGTATTCCCTTCCGAAACTGCATGATGAGTAATCGTGATGTGGGTTGCATGAGGATGTGCTAAACCTGAAACTTCGTGTCTAAGTGGATGGGGGCAAGGGAAAGAGTAGTATGGTTAATGATAAATGAATCTCTATAAGCATCGTCACCACAGTCGTTAGATAAAGACATAGTTGGACTGACGTTTTCATAGGTAGGGAAAGTATTCTCCCCTGAATACTTTTAATGCAACCCCACAGACCTATCGGTGTATTGGAGGAACCTAACCTACTCGCATCTGGCAGAAGTTAAACTTGGTAAGTCCATTTGGGGTCCTGTAACTGAAAGGTAAGCCGAGCGTAAGCAAAGCCCAATTCCCCAATGGATATGGGAGGTTGAAAGAAGCGAATGCCACCATGCCGAAAGGCATCAGGAATCGAAAATAACTGGGTGGATAGTGTTTGATAACATCACTCGAAAGAGGGCTGACTTTCAACTGGTGTGCAACATGGGATAAAGCGTTGATGAACAACTCAAAAGGATGGTAAAAGACGATGAACACTTCTATAAAGAAGTCCGCATTACCATACATTACGGACTGGGACTGGGACAGTATTAATTGGTCAAGCATTAGTCGGTATGTAGAGAAATTACAACAACGAATATTCCATGCCGAACGTCTAGGAAGAATCCGTAAAGTAAGAAATCTTCAAAGGCTGCTAATGAAAAGTCAAGCTGCACTACTCCTCTCAATCCGAAGAGTTACCCAAATGAATAAGGGGAAACGAACGGCTGGAGTTGACGGGCATAAAGCCTTATCTCCCTATGAGAGAATTGAACTCTACAATAAAATGAAGGACATGAACATCAAGTGTCATAAACCCAAGCCGGCTTATCGAACGTATATCAAAAAGAAAAACGGGAAGCTTAGACCTCTTGGAATACCGACAATTAAAGATAGAACTTATCAAAACATTGCTAAATTAGCCCTTGAACCACAGTGGGAAGCTAAGTTTGAACCAACTTCTTATGGTTTTAGACCTAAAAGAAATTGTCATGATGCCATTCAAAGAATTCACACCACTGTTGGTAACAAGAAGGTGTGGATATTTGAAGGAGACTTCAAAGGCTGTTTCGATAATTTAAACCATGACTATATCCTTGAACAAATTAAAGGATTTCCAGTTTTCAATATAATAGCCAAGTGGTTAAAAGCAGGTTTTGTAGATAACAATGTATTCCATGAATCAGAAGATGGGACACCTCAAGGCGGCATTATATCACCACTTCTAGCTAACATCGCACTACACGGTCTAGAAGATTTACTCAACATAAAATATCGGAAGGTAAAGAGGAAAACTAAAACATCTTATGAAAATCGGGCTAAGTTTGCCGTTACAAGATATGCAGATGATTTCGTCATCATGTGTGAATCCAAGGAAGATGCTAATGGTTTATATCATAAACTAGAGCCGTACCTTGAGGCGAGAGGGCTTGAGCTAGCCATGGACAAAACGAAAATAACGCATGTTGAAGAAGGGTTTGATTTCTTAGGCTTCAATATAAGAAAATATAAAACTCATAATGGCAGTAAAGTTCTTACCAAACCTTCCAAGGATAGCATTAAAAATGCGAAGACGAAAATCAGCGATAAAGCAAGGCAATTATACGGGAAAAACGTACAAAAACTAATTGGTACGCTTAATCCTATTACTTTAGGCACGGCGAATTACTGGAGTCCAACTGTCGCTAAAAAAGTCTTTTCTGAAATGGATTCTCATATTTGGAACGTCCAATACAGATTTCTACGAAGACTTCATCCAAAAAAGAGTTGGGATTGGATAAGGAAAAAGTATTTTAAACCAGACAAAACGGGTCAAAGTCAAAATCGTTGGATTTTAACTGATCCGATAACCAATAATCAACTGAAAAAGGTATCTTGGATACCCATTGTACGACATGTGCAAATTAAACATGATTATAGTCCTTTTAATAAGAATCTTAAAGATTATTTTAAGAATCGTGATATTAAAGAGTTTGATAGAAACAATGTAGCATATAGACAAAAGTTAGCAAAAAAGCAGAAATACAAATGCTCTCTGTGTAGTAAATCCATTGCAGATGGAATTGAAGGTTTGGAAATGCATCATAAAATTCCTAGAACCAAAGGTGGTAGTAATGAATACAAGAACATAGAATTGGTTCACATATCTTGCCACCTGGAATTCCACAAGGTATTTCCTGCAAGAGATGACATTCCGAATGACGCTCAACTAAGGAGCGTTAAGAAGTATCTCGAAGGTAAGAAGATCACAGGATTGATCTAAACCTAGACGTGGATAAATGCATGCTTGAGCCGTATGTGCTGAAAGGCACACGTGCGGTTCTTAGGGGGGAAGGGGATAGTAATATCCCTAACCTACCCGACAAAAGCTAGAGATCACGTCAAAGGCTTACCTATTGCTGACTGATGTCGGGATTCATAAGTTTGCCGTGCTATCGGATGGAACCAACGTCGAGAATCCGAAATTCCTTTTGAAAACAGAAAAGAAATTGAAACGAGCACAAAAGAAACTTTCCCGCATGAAACAAGGCTCAAATAACTGGAAGAAACAGCTTCAAAACGTGCAGCAACTGCACATAAAAGTGGCCAACCAACGGCGTGATTTTCTCCATAAGCGAAGTTATCAGCTTGCGAAAACGTATAAATTCGTTTTTGTTGAAGACTTAAAGATTCGAAATATGGTGAAAAACCGCCATTTGGCAAAGTCGATTCATGACGCTGGTTGGGGTGCTTTTTGTCAAAAGCTTGAATATTAAGAAAAACCTAGCTTGGGAAAACCGCCCAAGCTAGGTCCTTGTCATGATCACTGCTTGTCCGATAGCCGGTACTCATAACCGTGAACGCCTTTATAATACTCCGGATACATCTCCCCTTCACATTGTTGGCAGGCAAACATGGGTGGGACACTGGGGTTGCCGGGATCCATTGCGTCAAAATCGCGAACCACAGTGTAAGGGATCACTTCGTGTTCATGACACTGTAAACAAACAAAGTTGACGGTCTTGGGATGCTGATTCGTCGGTGATTTCTTCTTCTTTTTTTGTTTCTTTTTTCGGTGTTTCGATACGGGGGACATGACCGATCTCCCTTTCCAAATAGCTTCTGGCCGTTTCACCCAAGGCGACTTTAACCACTAATCGCCCGTTCTCAAGACAGACTTCTCCCTTATACTCAAAGTAGTTATCACATTTGGGACACCGCAGAGGACCCTTATGTCCGCTGGCTATGACCCTTTCTCTCCAAGTTTGGCGGCGCGGGGTTCGCTTCACCTGGGTGATCCACGTCTTCTTCGTTTTTTGCCACGCTGCCAGTAACTTTTTACTCACGTTCTTCGTTCTTCTCGAGTACAGCCCATAATGACGGATCGTTTTAAACTGTTCATCCGGGATATGACGGATCAGACGCATGATAAAGACCTCAACACTTATCGTTTCATACTTCTCTTTCCCATCGACTTTATCATGGTACTTAAACGTCACCATTTGCCCGTCATAGGCCTCGATCCGATTGATGCCAATCGCCGGTCGACGCATATAACGGCCAATATATCGGAGTTGGTCTTGCACCTCCCCCCGTTGTTTAGGGGCATAGATATAAAAGCCCTCTCCGTTTTTGGAAAACGCTTGTTGGAGACGCGCTTGCACGCGTTTCTTGTCCTTCCCGGATAAATGCTTGCGAATCAGCTTCAAGACAACGGTTTGCCATTGTTTGCGAAGCATCTGGAAGGGGATAAAATCATACGCCTTCCATTCTCCCTTCTTTGTCATCCCGCCCATCGTCACCAACATGTGAATGTGGGGATTGAAATTGACTTGGGAGCCAAAGGTATGTAACCCCGCAATGATTCCCGGGGTCACTTTTTTCTTCTTCTCGAAATATTCTTTGAGCAGCCGTGCACCTTCATCCATCAACATTTTTAATAATTCCCGGTGGAGCAGAAACACTTCTCTTAATCCCTCATCGATCGTCAGAATCACATGCCGATGGTTGACCTGGAACACGTCTTCCATGAGCAGACGACTCCATTCCTCGCTTTCTCCAATCGAACAGGTCGTACAAAATCGCCCTTTACAGCGATAGGGGACTTTTCGAGTCTCGTGGCAGCCTTCGCATACAAAGAGTTTGAATCCGTTCTCGGGATTCCCACAATCGCGGAATTTTTCCACTTCTTTATGGACAACAGGGCGGATGCGATCCCCGTGTTTTTCGACAAATTGTTCCCAATGATGATGGTGGTCAAAGAATATACGTCGAAGAATATTAGGTTCCATATCTACACCCTAACACATTCCCCGGCATAATAGGGGCCGAAATTTATACTTTCTTATCTTTTTAGAAAACTTGGCTTTTCGCCAAGCTTTTATGGCGAAAAGGCTTAGTTGCACTTATGCAGGTAATAAAGTTGGTTTGCACTTTATTACCTGCCAAGTGTAAAAACAATGGTAGATCACTCGTCAAAATTAAACCTCATTATACGAGTCAAGACTGTTCCAGCTGCGGGGAGCGTGTAAAAAAGGCCCTGTCCGTTCGCACGCATGTATGCAAGTCATGCGGAACAGTTTTAGATCGCGATCATAATGCGGCCATCAATATCGAAAAGGTTGGACAGGATCTTTTGGGTTTGTGTCCAACTGTATAAATCGATTGCTTCGACTGTAGGGCAAGGTCCTGTCCGAGCAGTATAAAACAAAGCCCTGGGAGATGATGTAAGACTCGGTTCATATAGAACAAAGCCATCGTCTATGAAAAGGGAAGCTCCACCAAAATCTTTGATTTAGGTGGAGAGGTTCACTTATTGTATTGATGACCCCTCCCTTTATCCCATCAGAAAAGGAGAGTGATTTGAATGACCTTCACCATCAACAATGACTTTAACAAACAATTAGCTGAAATTGTAGGAAAGGGGCGAGTAAAAGACTTGGAACATCGAGGTTTTCTCGCTGCACAGATTGTGAGTTATCGTCATAATAAGAACATGACTCAACAAGATTTGGCGAATGCCATCAACGTCACAAAATCTACCATCGGGCGGTTGGAAGCAGGTTTAACGACTCCGAATTATAAAACACTTTTAGCTTTATCTGACGCACTACAGGCACCTATAATCATTGATGCCAATCGGGAGAGTGAAAAAGCAAATATATAAGAATCAGCAGGGAGGCGACCAGGCCCCAGGCGGCTCCCATCTATATACCCAATTGCTTTTGCACTTGGCACTCGCCATGCACCAAAACAATGACAGCTTTTTTCTTTCCTGGCTGCCAGTGACCAAAACTCAACTGACAATCATGATTTTCGTGCCCGAGTGTCCACACAAATGAGCCACAAGATCGCACGATTAGTGACCGGGCTTTAGATGATATCGCTAAGCGTCATGTTGGTTTAGTACAGATTAATCATTTACCCACAACATTTTTTGTATTTCTTCCCGCTTCCACAAGGGCACGGGTCGTTACGTCCGATCTTTTCCACTTTTTTAGCCGGATTCGTCGTCATGCTTAGCTGTGGCATAGCTGTTTGTCGCTCTTTCCTTATTTTCCGCTTCGGTTGTTCGAAAGAAGCCCACCTGTGCAATTCCTCTACAGTATCATCAATATATAAGGCACGAGTGAGTTGCTTTTGTCTTTTTAAATGCATTTCTTCCGATTCTTGCAATGTTTGATCCACATTATCTATGTTAATAACACCAAGTTCGACGACACCTTTTTTATATAAATCTTCAATTTCCTCATATATTTCAACCGGATACAATGCATTGCTCGCAGCAACAATCGCTGCATTTACATAATAATTGTCGGTCTGAAGCTTTGTTGTCATAAGTGTTTTGAAATAATCAAGCACGTCTTCCCGGGAAAGTTCACCATTGAGCACCAATACAGCCAAGCACCTCATTGCTGCGCTACGAACGTATTCACCCACTTCCGCATCTTCGATTAACCCTTTTATCACTTCGATGTCACCATCATAAACGGATGCTAATATCCGGTCTGCATCTTCGGTGATCACATCTCCGAATAAATCATGCGGCATTCTACCAGGGAATCTCAAAATATCGACCCACAAGGGGAAAAATTCCTTAACCCTGAACTGAGCAAGCAAATAACATGCATAGATGTGGTCAAAACGCGTGGGAGCATCGAGGACAGCATTAGGATTCTCCCTTAATTCTTCCATAATATCAAGAAGGTGAGGGATAGCTTCTTCTTTTCCATCAATCAATTCCTGCAGTTTCTTGCGTGGAAAAATTCTATCATCGTTATAACGTATCGAATCTAATATTTCTTTCATCGTTGGAATCTACCCCTTCTTTACTATTTTCCTAGCCTTTTTCAGTATATCTGCTTAAATTTTAGCACATTATCGTCTTTGTTTGGACCTTTCCCACCGAAAGAACCGCCTACATGAAACGTGTAGACGGCTCTTATTTATTCTGAAATCCCCAAGCGTTCTTTCCACCTGTCGATAGCCTTGCGGACTTGCGTAAAGCCCGTGCCTCCTTCGCTGTTGCGGCGGGCGACCACTTGATACGGATTCAATGTCTCGTAAATGTCTTCCTCGAACCGGTCACTCGCCTCTCGGAAGACGGAAAAAGGACAGTCGGCGAGGACGATGTCGTTTTCAATACAGTAGAGGACGAGTTTTCCGACCACCTCATG